>DASPXQ010000050.1:0-3773 GCA_035637195.1 Thermoplasmata archaeon
GCTCCGGCAGCTGCGCGCCGGCGAGGCGGCATACTCGTCGTTCCTCCAGGACCTGCGCACGCCGCCGCTCCTCTACGTGAACCTCGTGCTGTTCGCCCTCGTGATGTGGCACGCGATCACCTGGTTCATGCTGATCGGCAAGGCGCAGCCGATCCAGTTCACCGCGAAGCCGGTGCCCTGGAAGACGGCGTTCGCGATCAACGTGCTCCTGTGGCTCGGGGTCAGCGGGGCCGTCGTGTACCTGATCTTCGGGGGCTTCTGAGTGGCCGATGAGATCTCGGCGGTCCGAGACACGACGGCCTGGAATCCCGGCCGCGACACGGTCCACGCCGACGTGCCGGAAGGAGAGCCCGAGGTCGTCGCGGAACCGCTCTTCTGGGGCCTCTTCTCCCTCGGCGGCTTCATCACCGCGTTCCTCTTCCCGGTGACCCTCTTCCTGCTGTTCTTCGCCGCGCCGTTCGGCCTGTGGCCGACCGATCCCGCCTCGTATCCCATGTTTTCTGCGTTGTGGCAAGGCCCGTTGGTGCGTTTGTTCTTCTTCGTGCTGATTGGCGGCTCCCTGTTCCACGGCACCCACCGGCTCAAATTCATGCTCGTCGACGCCGGCATGAGGAGCCCCGGCGCGCAGGCGTCTCTCGACGTCATCTTGAACGCGGTCGCGATCCTCGGGAGCCTCGGCGCGCTTTACTACGCGGTGCGCGGCTGGCTTTTCTAGCCCTCGCTTTCTTGGCGGGCTTCTTTTTCGCGGGCCCTTTCTTGGCCCGAGGCGCTTTCGCGACGGCGGCCTTGGCGGGTGCCGTGCGGACGGGCGCCGCTTCGCGCGGCGCGCCCTCCGCGACGAGCTTGTACACGAAGTCCTTCTCGCGCACGCGCTCGCGAACCTTCATGCCGACCTCTTGCCCGACGTCCGCGCGCGAGACCACAGCATGCTCGATTTGCAACGTGTCGACCGTCTGCTCGACGTTCGTCGTCGGGCCTTGGATCTGCACCGTGTCGCCGATCGCGAGCGTGCTGTCCGTCAAGCGGATCGCCGCGACGCCGATCTTCCCGTAGAAGTGGAAGACCTCGCCCACTTTCTTGCGTTCCATCGAGACCGCGGATGAATGTGCGGCACGCGGTAAAAACGTTCGCAGGAGTGCGGATGCATGCGGATTCCGACGGCATCTCGGAAAGTCTTAAGTGGGACCACACGATACCGCGGCATCGGAAGGGGGGAACGTCCTTCTATGGTGATGCCACTCAACGTCCTAGAAAAATCCATCAACAAGCGGGTCCAACTTCTCCTCAAGGACAACCGCATCCTCGAAGGCAAGCTCGTCGGCTATGACGACTACATGAACATGGTCCTCGAGGACACCGAGGAGACGAAAGAGGACAACGTCCGGCGCGTCGGGACGGTCGTGCTCCGCGGGAACAACGTCGTCACGATCGTGCCGAAGTGAAGCCCGGGGCCAGAAAATAGATATCGACCGGGCCGCATCGGAGCGCCCGATGCAGCTCGTGATCATCGCCGGCGGACTCGGCACGCGGCTCCGTCCGCTCACCCTGCATCGGCCGAAGGCGCTGCTCCCGCTCGTCGACCGGCCGCAGATCTCCCACATCCTCGACGCGCTTCCGGCCTCGTGCGACGAGGTGATCGTCGCGGTCAACTACATGTTCGAGCAGGTGAGGGACTTCTTCCGCGCGCGCCGGTTCGGCGTGGAGGTGCGCGTCGTCGAGGAGGCGAATCCGCTCGGGACCGCCGGGGCGATCAAGAACGTGCAGCGCCTCCTCCACGGTCCCTTCGCCGTCTACAACGGCGACGTCGTGGACACGATCGACTTCGATCGGCTCGTCAAGGCCCATGAGATGGGCGGCGGAGTCGGGACGATCGCCGTGTGGCCCGTGGACGACGTCTCGTCGTACGGCGTCGTCGCGATCGAGAAAGGCCGCATCGTGGACTTCGTCGAGAAACCCGGAAAGGGCGAGGCGCCGAGCCATCTCGTGAACGCGGGACGGTACGTGTTCGAGCCGGACGTCTTCGACTTCATCGAGGCGGGCCGCGCCGTCTCGTTGGAGCGGGAGGTGTTCCCCCGGCTGATCAAGCGCGGGCTCACGCCCTACCGGTACGAGGGGTTCTGGTCCGACGCGGGCACACTCCCGAGCTATCTGAACGCGCAGCGCCTCCTCCTCGAGGCGGGCGGCGCGAAGATCTCCGGCGATGCAGACGTCACGTCGGGGCAGTTGCGGCCGCCGGTCTACGCGGGCCCGGGGTGCTTCGTCGAGGGCCGCGTCGGCCCGTACGTCGTCCTGGGCAAGGCGTGCCGCATCGGCCGGGCGTCCGTCCGGAACGCGGCGCTCTTCGAAGGGGTCAGCGTGGACGACAAGGCGGAGGTCGTCGACTCGATCGCGGGAGCGGGCGTCGCGATCGGCGAGGGCGCGCACGTGCGGGACTCGATCCTCGACGACGGCGTCCAGGTGCCCCCCCACGCGACGGTCGTGGACGAACGGGTGGCCGCGTGACCCGTCTCTTCGGCACGAACGGGATTCGGGGGATCGTCGGACAAGACATGACCGCGGACCTCGCGGTCAAGGTCGGCCGGGCCGCGGGCACGTTCTTCGGAGGCGGTTCCGTCGCGCTCGCACGCGACCCGCGGCTCTCGGGCCCGATGCTCGCCCGCGCCGCCGCGTCCGGGCTGATGTCCGCGGGATGCGACGTGATCGATCTCGGCGTCGTCCCGACGCCATGCGCGCAGTACTACGTCGCGAAGTCGGGCGGCCTCAAGGGCGCGCTCGTCGTGACGGCCTCGCACAACCCGCGAGAGTTCAACGGTCTCAAGGTGATCGATGCGCGCGGGATGGAGATGGGCCACGAAGACGAGGAGTCCATCGAGGCGGTCCTGTTCGAGGACCGCTATCGGGTCGCCGCGTGGTCCGAGGTCGGCTCGATCCGGGTGGACGACTCGGCAGCCCACCGATACCTCGAGGGAGTCCGCGCGAAGGTCGACGTCGAGTCGATTCGCAATCGCGGATTGACGGTCGTCGTGGACCCTGGGAATGGCGCGGGGTGCATCACGACCCCCTACCTGGTGCGGACGCTGGGATGCCGTGTCATCTCCCTGAACGGGCAGGCGGACGGCGCGTTCCCGGGTCGGATGCCCGAGCCGATTCCCGAGCATCTGGATCACCTGATGCGCCTCGTGTCGGAGACGCACGCGGACCTCGGGGTGGCCCACGACGGCGACGCGGACCGAGCGATCTTCGTCGACGACCGCGGCGCGTTCGTTTACGGAGACAAGAGCCTCGCGTTGCTCGCGAGGGCCGCGATCCGGGTGCGGGGCGGGGCCGTCGTGACGCCCGTGAGCACGTCGAGCCTCATCGACGACGTCGTCAAGGCGGCGGGAGGCACGGTCGTCCGGACGCGGGTCGGCTCGCCGATCGTCGCGCGGACGATGTTCGAGACCGGTGCAGCCTTCGGCGGCGAGGAGAACGGCGGAGTGATTTTCCCCGATCACCAGTTCTGCCGGGACGGGGCGATGGCGCTGGCGAAGATGCTCGAGCTCCTTGCGAAGGAGCGCAAGGCCCTCTCCGAGCTCCTCGCTGAACTGCCGCAGTACCACATCAAGAAGGCGAACGTCGCGGTGCCCGTCGAGAAGCGCGACGCCGTCCTGAAGGCGCTCGTCGGACTTGCGAAAGGGCGTCCCGTCGACACGACGGACGGCGTCAAGATCCGCGAACCGGACGGCTCGGTCCTCGTCCGGCCCTCGGGGACGGAACCGATCTTCCGCGTCTAC
>DASPXQ010000051.1:0-2468 GCA_035637195.1 Thermoplasmata archaeon
TCCTCGTTGCGGGTGAAGAGGACCTTGCCGTCGCAGTACGGACAATGGAGCGTGCGGGGCTTCCGCATGAGCCGCTTCGCGAAGAGGGACACGTGGCCCTCGCGGAGGTCGGGGGGCATCGTTGGCGTACGAAGACGCGCCCGGATATCAAGGTTCCGACTCCGGTGCGGGGGCCGCGAGGCGAGGCGTGAGGAGCGCGGCCGCGATCGAGCGCAACATCCAAGAGGAACCTTCGCCTCTTTCGAGGCGGATGCAAGACCTCCCGCTCCGGACCCTCCATGACGTCGCCGGCGCGATCCTCCGCCCCGAGGCCGAGTGGAACGTCCCGGTCGGGTACGCGAGCTTGGAGGAGGAGGTCCGTGCGGTGCGGGCCCGCGTCGGCGTGATCGACGTCAGCGACCGCGCGAAGATCGAGCTCACCGGCTCCGAGCGCGTGACGTTCCTGGACGGGGTCGTGACCGCGGACATCAAGGTGCTCGCGCCCGGCACGTCCGCGTACGCGCTCCTCTTGAACGAGAAGAGCCGCGTCCTCGGGGACCTCCGCGTGTACGCGTTCCCGGAGTCCCTGGTCCTCGACATCGAGGCCGCGCAGAAGGCCTCGATCCTCGGCATCCTCGAGAAAGCCCGGGTGAGCGACGACGTCGAGTTCCGCGACCTCGGGCCGACGGGGCACCTCGCCGTCCACGGCCCGCGCGCGGACGACGTGGTCGTACGCGCGCTCGGGGCGGATGTTCGCGCCCTTTCCCTCGATACGTACGCGAGCGTGCGGGTCGACAAGAGCCGCGCCGGGCACGTCGCCCGGATGCGGCCGACGGGCGAGCGGGGCTTCGCGATCTGGTCGCCGGGCTCGAACCTCGCGGAGTCTTGGGAGGCGCTCGTCCGCGCCGGCGCGGCGCCGATCGGCCGCGAGGCGTACGAGGTCCTGCGGATCGAGGCGGGCGTCCCGCGGTTCGGCGCCGACATGTCGGAGAAGACGCTCGCCCTCGAGGTCGCGCCGGAGTCGGCGCTGAGCTTCACGAAAGGCTGCTACGTCGGGCAGGAGACCGTCGCCCGCGGCACCTACGTCGGCCAGGTCCGCCGCAAGTTGCTAGGCCTCCGGATCGATGCGGACACGCCGCCGGTCCGCGGCGATCCCGTCTTGAGGGGGGACCAGAAGGTCGGTTGGGTGACGAGCGCCGCGTGGTCCCCGACCCTCGGGTGGGGGGTCGCCCTCGCGCTCCTGCGTGTCGATGCGGTCTCGCCGAGGGACACCCTGCTCGTCGATCGTGGCAGCTGGCCCCTCCGCGCGAAACCCCACCCCCTTCCGTTCGTCCGTCCGGGCGACTGAGCCGGACGCATCGGGCGGCCTCCTCGAATCGTCGGTATGCCTTGCCGCAACTGATGCGTTGACGTGCGGAGATGAGGATGCGACGGGGATGTCTGGTCGAAGACGCGACCTCCGGCCGGACAGACCGCACGTTTCCGTTATCCTTATCTCCCGTAATTGCAATGCCCGCCGCACCTGGGGCCGGCGCATATTGCGTTCGCGCAATTCGCCGGGAGGGAGTCCGTACCGTTGACGGGGAAGGGGTTTACGTGAGTTCTCAGTCGCCTACAGAAGCGAACGCCGTGTCTCGCCGCATGTGGAGTCGCATCATCGCAATCTCGTTGGTGCTCGTGATGGTCTTCTCGGCGTTCTTGATATTGGGGACGCCGGCGAGGGCCTCGCCGCCGTCGATCATGCCGCGTGCGGTTCCGGACTACATGAAATTCGTCACGATCAATAATCTGAAGTTCGATCCGCTCGCCGCGACGCCGTCCATACCCGACAGCCTCCGGTACGACACGATTCCCCGAGACCAGGCCTTCTATTACATCGTTCAATTCAACGGACCCGTCACGCCCGCGATGAAGGCGATGCTCGCCTCGACCGGCGTGACGATCCTCCAGTACCTCGCGTACAACGCTTTCGTGGTCCGCGCCGATGGACCCGCTATCGACCGCGCCTCCGTCCTCCCGGTCGTCCGGTGGACCGGCGTGTTCGAGCCGGCGTATAAGCTTAGCCCGCGCCTCTCCGACGAATTCGCCGCCATCGCCGAGCGCGCGATGGAGCGCGCGCGCAACCGCGACTCCCTCATCGGGAGCGCCGCGACCGCCATGGGCGGCGGAGCGCCCTCGACGAGCGTCAACGTCGCCGGCGGTGCGGCAGCATCCGCTGGGAGCTTCTCCCCGAAGCTCGACACCCGCTCCTCCGGGATGACGGCCGGACCGCAGACGTCCTTCGGCGGCGCCCTCGCCGCGCCCTCCGGCGCGGATTCGAGGATTTCCCTGGAGATCACCGCATTCGAGCGATCCCGCGTCCCGGAGATCGTCCGCGTGGCCTCGGCCCTCGGCGGCACGGGCATCAGCTATTCCTGGGGTGTCTCGGGCAACGTCCGGGTCGACTTGGACAAATCCCTGCTCGGACTGCTCGCGCGCGACACCGGCGT
>DASPXQ010000052.1:0-2468 GCA_035637195.1 Thermoplasmata archaeon
GCCGTATAAGAGAAATTTGTCAACGGTCTCAATTCTGAAACGCTCGATCGCGCGTCAGACAGATGGGGGCTTGGCGGCGTTTGTCAATAGCTGCGGACATGGCGTTCCGCGGGCCAGAAGGCGCCCCGCCCAGAAGACGGAATAAAAGAGGCAGGCCGAGGGGTTCTCGGTCCTGCCTGTGGGTTGTGGAGGAGGGGTTATAGGGTTGGCAAGATCGGCTCGACGACGTCCACGGCTCTCCAGTCGCCGCCGAAGTCCCTCGTGATGCCGGTCGCGAGCTGGAATCGGACCCGCAGGCGGCCGTTCTCGAAGAAGATGTACGCGTTCTTGAGCTGGGACATATAGAGGGAGATGCGCTTGCCCTTCTGCGTCAACGCCCGCTCCGTGCACCGAATCAAGCCCGCGCGTTCGAGCGCGTGGATTCGACGGTAGCACGCGGCGATCGGGATGCCGTATTCACGGCTGAGATCGATGGCCGACTTCGCCTTTTTGAAAGTCGCCACGAGGATCTTCGCCGAATACTCGTCCGTCACGAGTCTCGACGCTTCAAGGGGGTCCGTATTCGCTTCCTCCTCTATGGAGGAATCGAGGCGGTCGACGGTATATAAGCGGGGCGAGACGATTATCCGCAGTGATTCTCAATTGTCGGAACGAGCGCCAGCGTCGGCTCAGCCGCCGCAACAGCCGCCTTCCTCGCCGCCATCCGCGCAGCCGCAGCTCTCGCCGCACGAGCCCTCGTGTTCCTTGCGCAGCACCGGCAGGATCACGGTCGACTCCGGCGCGGCCAAGGGGGCTTTCTTCCTGCTCGCGAGCATCTCGATGAGGCTGCCCATGGTCTGTTCGCCCTCGAAGGAACGGATGCCTATTTCTAGCTGTCGTCACGCGAGGTGCTTTTTGACACGTTCCTCGAACGGTCCGCGGGGCATCGCGCCGACGACCTGGTCGACGAGCTTCCCGTCTTTGAAGAAGAGGATGGTCGGGATGCCCATCACCATGAACCGCTGCGGCGTCACCGGGTTCTCGTCCGTGTTGACCTTGACGAACGTCACCTTCTCCGCGTACCGCTTGGCGAGGTCCTCGACGATGGGCTCGATCGCGCGGCACGGCGCGCACCACTCCGCCCAGAAATCGACGACGACGTAGGGATGCTCCTGGATCGCCTTCTCGAATTCGGCATCGGTGACATGAATCGGCTTGTCCGACATGACAGGCACCTTCGAACCTCCTCACCGGTTCGTTGCACTTAAACTTCAGGGCACAAACGGATGCTCGGCTGGGCGCAAGCACGGCGTCGCCGGGGAGTGCCAACGCTCATATAGAAGCCCTCGCATAGACCGACGGGAATTCCAATGATGGCGGGTCAGCCGATTATCATCCTGAAGGAAGGGACGGAGCGAGAGAAGGGCAAAGGCGCGGTGTCGAATAACATCGCCGCCGCCCGAGCGGTCGCCGATGCGGTCAAGTCGACGCTCGGCCCGAAAGGCATGGACAAGATGCTCGTCGACTCCCTCGGGGACGTGACGATCACGAACGATGGGGTGACGATCCTCAAGGAGATCGAGATCGAGCACCCGACGGCGAAGATGCTCGTCGAGGTGGCCAAGACCCAGGACGACGAGGTCGGCGACGGGACGACGAGCGCCGTGATCCTCGCCGGGGAGCTGCTGAAGGCCGCGGAGAACCTGATTGAGCAGGAGGTCCACCCGACGATCATCGTGAACGGCTACCGGATGGCGGCGGCCGAGGCGGTCCGCCGGCTCAACCAGCTCGCGTTCCCGGTGAAGCGGGACGACAAGACGGCCTTGCGGTCGATCGCTCGGACGGCGATGTCCGGCCGCAGCGTCGGTGCGAACGCGGACTTCCTCGCCGGCATCGCCGTGGACGCGGTCCAGTCGATCGTCGAGGAAATCGCCGGAGAAGTACGCGCGGACGTGGACAACATCCTCGTGCAGAAGAAACACGGCGGGAATCTGACCGACACGGCGCTGATCGACGGCGTCGTCCTGGACAAGGAGCGCGTGCATCCTCGGATGCCGAAGTTCGTCCGGGACGCCAGGATCGCGCTCATCAACCGGGCCCTCGAGGTCAAGAAGACCGAGGTGAACGAGGAGATCCGGATCCGCGATCCCGGCAAGCTGCAGTTGTTCCTGAACGAGGAAGAGAAGAGCCTCAAGACGATGGTCGACAAGATCAAAGCGTCCGGGGCGAACGTCGTCCTGTGCCAGAAGGGCATCGATGATGTCGCGCAGCACTACCTCGCGAAGGAAGGCATCTACGCCGTCCGTCGCGTCAAGGAGAGCGACATGAAGAAGCTCGCGAAGGCCACCGGCGCGCGCTCGGTCACGAACCTGGACGACCTCACGCCGAAGGAGCTCGGGAACGCCGACCTCGTGGAGGAGCGCAAGATCGGGACGGACGACATGACGTTCGTCACGGGGAACAAGAAGGCCCGCGCCGTGTCGATCCTG
>DASPXQ010000053.1:0-3795 GCA_035637195.1 Thermoplasmata archaeon
AGGTGGGAGCTCATGAAGATCGTCCGGCCCTCGCCTTTCAGCGATTGGATCACGTCGCGGACCTCCGCCATGCCCCTCGGATCCAAGCCCGACGTGGGCTCGTCGAGGATGAGGAGGGCGGGTTCGTTGAGGAGCGCCTGCGCGATCGCGAGGCGCTGCTTCATTCCCTTCGAGAACTCTTGGATCCGGTGATCGGCCCAGTCCTTCAGCTTGACCCCTTTCAGGACGTCTTCGCTGCGCGATGCGATCTCCTTGGACGACATGCCGCGGAGGCGTCCCGCATACGCGAGGGTCTCGAGCGGCGAGAGATAGCCGTAGAACTCCGGGGTCTCGATGACCGCGCCGATCCGTGCGAGTGCGCGGGTCGGCTCCTGGCGGACATCGATGCCGAACAACGCGGCATGGCCCCGGGAGGGCCGGATGAGGTTCGTCATGATCTTGATCGTCGTGGATTTTCCCGCGCCGTTCGGACCGAGGAAGCCGAGGGACGTTCCCTCCGGGACGGTCAGGTCGAGCGACTTCAGGGCGGTGAAGTGACCGTACTCCTTGCCGAGGCCCTTCAACTGGACCGGAAATTCGCTGGCCACCGATCCCGCGTCTGAGGACTGCATGAGAATCGCGATATATCGCGATATACTTAAACTCTTTGAAACGATTCCGCTAGGATCTGGGGAACGAAAGGGATTGACTGTGAAGTCGTATGACGTCTGTCCACCGGGGCCGCCCGAGGACCGAGAGCAATCTTCTTGGCACGGGTCGTCGTTCGGCCGGACCAGACACCGAACGGAGCGCGACGCGATGGCGAAGACGCGGGACTGGGAGGACATGCGGACGATGTCGACCCGCCTCCTCGAGGAGCGGACGGGAGAAGGCGTCGAGGCGTGGAACCGGCGCATCAAGAAAGAGGCGTTCAAGGACGAAGCGAGCCTCCGCTCCTGGCTGACGAAGCAAGGGGTGATGGGATACGCCCAGACGCTCCTCGTGATGGAACGATTCGGATACCCGGATTTCCTCACCGCGACCGCGGACGAACTCATCGACGGACAGTACGTGGACAGGCCGCAGCTCCGGCCGATCCTCGACGCCGTCATCGGGGCAGCCGCGGGCCTCGGGGACGTCACGGTCCAGGCGCGCAAGACGTTCGTGGCGCTCGTCTCGCCCCGCCGGACGTTCGCCCGCGTGCAAGCGACGACGAAGGACCGTGTCGATCTCGCGTTGCGCATCGACGGTATGAAGCCCACGGGACGATTGCAGCCTTCGAGGATCCACGAGACGATGCCCGTCCACATTATCCTTCGGTCGCCGGAGGATTTCGATGCGGAAGCGCGGCGATGGCTCAAACGCGCGTACAGCGAGAATCTCTGAGCACGGGTCGACACCCTTCTTAAGCGCGAGGCTGTTTCCGCCGCACGGCCGAGCCCCACCCGAGCCCTGAGTCCTCTCCCGGCGTTCGACCCTTGACGGTGTGGATGCGGTGGCTCCTGTACGCGGCGAGCGCCCTCGTCTTCCTCGCGGGTTTCCAGCTCACGGTGTTCTCGGAGCAGACGGGCACCTACTTCGCATGGAAGGTCGTGCCGTCAATCACCGCCGCGTTCCTCGGCGCCGCGTACTGGGCCGCGGTCCCCGTCGAGGTCATCGCCGCCCGCCAGAGGACCTGGGCCCATGCGCGCGTCGCGGTCCCGGCGATCTGGCTCTTCACGACGCTCACGCTCGTCATCACCCTCGTCCACTTCGACCGCTTCCACTTCTCCCCCAGCGAGGTGCCGAGCGCGCAGGGGGCGGCGTGGTTCTGGCTCGCGATCTACGCGGGCGTCCCGGTCGCGATGCTCCTTGTCGGATGGCGACAGGTCCGCGTCCCGGGAGGCGATCCGCCGGCCGGGCCCGCGCCGCCGACGTGGATGCGGATCGTGGTCCTCGCCCAAGGCGGCGCGATGCTCGCGTTCGGGGTGGGCCTCCTCGCGGCTCCCACCGTCGTCGGGTCGGTGTGGCCGTGGACCTTGACGGCCCTGACGGGACGGGCGATCGGGGCCTGGTTCGTCGGGATCGGCTTCGCGGCGTTCCATGGGGTCTGGGAGAACGACTTCCTCCGGATCCGGCCGCTGGGCGGCGGTTACACGGCGTTCGCGATCTTGGAACTCGCCGCTCTCGGACGTTTTTCGGGCGCAGTCGATTGGAGCGGTCCGTCAGTGTGGGTGTACCTCGTCTTCCTGCTGAGCATTCTTCCGGTCGGACTGTACGGTTGGGTCGGCCATGGAGGCATCCCGACGTGGTTACGGCGAAAGTGAACCCGCGCCGGCCAGCCTCCCGGCATGGACGAGCAGTGCTAGGCCTTGATTGCGCGCGTCATTAAGAAATCCTGATGCACGACGTTGCGGTCGAAGTATTGAGCGACGATCCCTTCGTACGCGCGTCGGAACTCAGCAATGCGCGCCGGGTCGTCTTTCAGCGACTGCAGAAGCCGAACGATCGGTCCACCGCTCTGCTCCATCATCCGCCGGTAGTGCTGCGGGCTCAGGGCGGGCGCGGTCTGCACCTCACGATCGAACGTCACGTCGCGGACGGCGCTCCCGAGCCGCTGCAGGACGACGTTCGGATCGCCCCACTGGCCCGGGGGCGCGGGCTTCGGGTCCGGCGGCGGAGGCATGTACTGCGCGACGAGGGCGAACATCCGGCCGAACATCAACTCCGGCGGCCAGGTGTGGAACGCAATCGTGCCGTCCCGCTTCAGCACGCGGAGCATTTCCTTGATCGCAATCTCAGGCCGAGGGGCGAACATGTGCGCGAACTGGCTCAGCACGACGTCGAACTCGCCGTCCCGGAAGGGCAGGCTCTCCACGTCGCCCTGCTTCCACGCGATGTCGTCCACCTCCGCAATCGCCGCGTTCTCCTTGGCGACCGCAAGGAGTTCCGGCGTGAGGTCGAGGCCCGTGACGATGGCCTCCGCCCGTCGCGCGGTGATCGCGACGACGCCGGTACCGCACCCCACGTCGAGCACCCTCTGCCCCGGACGGACGCCGGCAAAATGCACGAGCTTCGCGGCGGTCGGCGTGGTGATTTGAGCGAGCGGCGCGAACGACTTCCATGCCTCGCGCTGCGCCACCTTGTAGGCATCGAAGGGGTCCGACGTCATCTTCCGCCGGTGGCGGCAACGGTTCCGGCTGGATAACGATTCGGTCCGTCCGACGCGGGCATTCGGTGAGCAGGTTTTACATACGGGGCGCGGATGGCCGCCGCATGACGAACGTCCTCTTGCAGACGACGATGGGCGACGTGAAGATCGAGCTCTTCGGCGACCGGATGCCCATTACGACCGCGAACTTCCGCAAGCTCGTCGAGACGCATTTCTACGACGGCACGATCTTCCACCGCGTCATCGCGGGCTTCATGATCCAGGGCGGCGACCCCGAGGGCACCGGACACGGCGGCCCCGGCTACGCGATCAAAGACGAGCTTCCCCGGGACAACCGGAACGCGCGAGGAACGATCTCCATGGCGAACGCGGGCCCGAACACCGGGGGAAGCCAGTTCTTCATCAACGTCGTCGACAACGCGCGGCTGGACCCCAAGCATCCCGCGTTCGGTCACGTGGTGAGCGGGATGGAGGTCGTCGACGCAATCAGCCGCACCCCGACCGACCACGCGGACCGGCCGAAGAAGGCGGTCACGGTTCGGAAGGCGAGCATCGTGCTATAAAGCGTTACGCGTGGGGCGCGGCCGGATGCGGCCCCACGCTGAATTCACCTGACATCAGGTGTGTTCCGAACACCTATATGGGCGGCTGGCAGACCCGCGACC
>DASPXQ010000054.1:0-2307 GCA_035637195.1 Thermoplasmata archaeon
GCCAACGTACCGTTGCGGACGACGGCGCGGCCGCCGATCGTGATCGTCGCGCCGCTCAGGCTCGCGCCGAGGTAGAAGTCGGTCTTGTTCTTCCCGCCCGGCACCTCGTCGTTCGCGCCCACGGCGACGTACACGTTCCCCGCAACGATCGCGTCCTGGAGGAACCCGGACCGGGCCCTCGGATTCAGCCCGATGTCGAGGTACCCGAGCAGGTCCTTCGGCCCTTTCGCCTCCTCCCAGTCCGCGCGGAGAAGGTCCTCGTTCTCCGAGGCGGAGAACTTCGTCATCCGGCCGCCATCGAAAGCGATCCGCACGTCGCGGATCCATCGCCCGAGCCACGCGATCGGCCGGTCGAACACGATCGTCCCTTCGCCCGACTTCTCGTCCGGCACGACGAACGACTCGCCCGCGGGGAGGTTCGCCATGTTCTCGCCCTCGTCGAGGTCCTCCTTCGTGATGATGCCGTCCTCGATCCCGGCCGGTCGTCCGACGAGGTCGCACGAGAACTGGGTGCCGTTCGGATGCGTGATCTCGAGGCGGCCTTTGCCCGCGAGGGCCCGCGTGACCTTCCGCCCGGCCCGGACGATCTCGCGACCGTCCACCGAGCTCGCATCGAGGACCATCGCCCTCCAGGCCGGCAGGTCGAACCCGTATGCACGTGCACGCGCCTCGGTGACGTAGCCGAGGCCGAGTCTCGCACCGCGGAGCCGGGACCGCTTCGCCCGGCGGTACCATTCGTCGTTGTACGCCGTCGCGGCGCTGTACTTCTTGCCGGCCTCCCGGACCTTCGTGATGTCCGCGGGGCCCGGGATGAAGACGTAGCCGTCCGCCTCGCCCATCGCCTTCCACTCGTGGCTCCCCACCTGTCCGAGTTTCGATTCCGGGAGCGTCTTGACGGACCTCCAATAGGTGTCCTCGTCCTCGAAGACGAGCATCGGACGCGCGCCGGCCGCACGCACCTGGTAGACGATTTCGGCCGCGATAGGGAGCCCGTGGTTCCACGTTTCCACGATCACGTTTTCTTTCGGCTTGATCTGCAACGTCCGTCGGATCACGTTCTTCGCGAGGGCTTCGTACTCGGACATCGGTTCTCCCCGGACCGCGCGAAGCTCGCCCGCGGATAAATACATGCGCCCATGCGCGAGGGAAGGACCTTACCGCGCGGGCGCATTCGCCCCCGAGCGCCATGGCGGCATCTTTGTCGGCGGCGGAGCGGCGGACCCTCCGCCTCGTCGCGGACACCCTCGTGCCCTCGCTCGACGTCTCCCCGGATCCGGGCGGCTTCTACCGCCGAAGCGCGGGCGATCTGGGCGTCGACGGCGACGTCGCGCGGATCATCGAATCGTACGTCAGCCCAAAGCAGCGTCGCGGCTTCGGTCGGCTCCTCTGGACGCTCGAGAGCCCCGCGTTGAACGCGTTGCTCAGCGGCCGACCTCGCGCCTTCTCGGCGATGTCTGCGGAGGAGCGCGAACGGCACCTCCTCGGATGGGCCAGGAGCCGTCTCCCGGTGAAGCGGCGCGGCTTCCAAGCCGTGAAGCAGCTCGTCCTCTTCCTGACGTACGCGAGAACCCGGGAGGGCGGTCGGAATCCGAACTGGCCCGCCATCGGCTACACCGCCGCGGGCGCGGTCGAGCGCGCGTGGCACCGCCATCCGGACGACGCGCGGATCCTGCCGATCCGCCCTTCCGCCGAACTCTCGCTCGATGCCGACGTGTGCGTCGTGGGGAGCGGCGCCGGCGGGTCGTTGATCGCCGCACGTCTGGCGGCAGCCGGCCATCGCGTCGTCGTCCTCGAAGCGGGCGCGTATCGCACGGCGGACGACTTCACCCAGCGCGAGGCAGAGGCATTCGACACGATGTTCCAAGGCCACGGCCTCCTGACGACGCGCGACTTGGCGTTCAGCGTCCTCGCCGGCCAGACGGCGGGCGGGAGCGCGACGATCAACTGGATGACGTGCCTGCGGCCGCCGATGTGGGCGCGGGAAGAATGGGAGCGGGATCACGGCATGGCGGGCGTGACGTCCGCCGAATTCGACGGGCTCCTCGACGACGTTTGGCGGCGGCTCCGTGTGACCACGGCCGAGAGCGTCGTCAATCCTTCCAACGAGGTCTTGCGGCGCGGATGTGAGGCGCTCGGCTATCGGGCCGGCACGGATTTCGACGTCATCCCGCGGAACGCCCGGGGGTGCGACACGCGTTGCGATTTCTGTTTCTTCGGATGCGTCTACAACGCGAAGCAGTCGCCGATCCTGACGTACCTCCCGGACGCGTTCCACGCCGGCGCCCGATTCATGTTCGACACGAAGGC
>DASPXQ010000055.1:0-5598 GCA_035637195.1 Thermoplasmata archaeon
TCCCGCTCCGGAAGAAGGCGCAGACGCTCTCGCCGAACGCCCTCATGCGGAATACCGTGGCCCTCGGCGCCGCCGTCAAGCTCTTTGACCTGGACTTCCGGCACGTCGAGAGTGCGTTCAAGGATATCTGGGGCGACAAGAAGCCGGAGGTCGTGCAGCAGAATATCCAGGCCGCGAAGCTCGGTGCCGCGGCGGTGGACGAGGCGGGCGGGACCCTGAACTACGGGCTCGCCTATACCAACGAAGCGAAGTACCTCATGACCGGGAATGAGGCGCTCTGCCTCGGCGCCCTCGCGGCCGGGGTGAAGTTCCTCGCGCAGTATCCGATGACGCCGGCGTCGTCGATCTTGCATTGGATGGCCTTGCACGGTCCCGCGCACGGCGTCGTCGTGAAGCAGGTCGAGGACGAGCTCGCGGCGATGAACATGACCGTCGGCGCGGGCTTCGCCGGCGTGCGCGCGATGACTGCCACGTCGGGTGGCGGCTTCAGCCTCATGGTCGAGGCGATCGGCCAGGCGGGCATGACGGAGACGCCGCTCGTCGCGGTCCTCGTGCAGCGAAGCGGGCCGTCGACCGGCCTCCCGACGAAGACGGAGCAGGGGGACCTCAACCTCGCACTCGGCGCCGGCCAGGGCGATTGGCCCCGGGCGATCCTGGCGCCGCGCAACCCCGAGGAATGCTTCTCCCTCACCGCGCAGGCGTTCAACCTCGCGGAGATCTACCAGACGCCGATCATCATCATCTCGGACCTCTTCCTGGGCGAAGGCTACCGCACGGTCGGGAAGCTCGACTTCAACGTCCCGATCGTCCGCGGGATGATGGCGGCGGATGGCGGGACCTCGAAGGAATTCCGGCGCTACCTGATCACGGAGAGCGGCGTGAGCCCGCGCGCGATCCCGGGCACGAAGGGCTTCCAGCACGTCGCGGCGACGGACGAGCACATGGAGAGCAGCGAGCTGATCTCGGACGTCCTCGCGGGCCTTCCGGAGCACGTCGAGGAACGCCGCAAGATGCACGCGAAGCGCATGCGGAAGCTCGACGGCCTGCGGAAGGACACGCCACCCCCGGAGCTCTGGGGGCCGAAGAACGCGGACCTGACGCTGTTGATCTGGGGGTCGACCTGGGGGGCGGCCCACGAAGCGATCCTGCGCGTCGACGAATCGGACGGGGTCAAGGTGAACAGCCTCGAGTTCCCGACGGTCTTCCCGTTCCACGTCGAGGAGACGGAGCGCCTCCTCCGGGGCGCGAAACAGACCCTGTCCGTGGAGGGCAACTACACGGGCCAGTTCACGCGGCTTCTGCGGGCCGAGACCGGCCACAAGGCGAACGCGTTCTACGGCAAGTCGGACGGCGAGCCCTTCACGTGGCGGGACATCGCGGATCACATCCTGGAGGCGGTCGCATGAAACTCGAGTTCGAGATGGACACGTACAAGTCCGAGATCAAGCCAACGTGGTGCCCGGGCTGCGGCGATTTCGCGGTCCTCCGGGCGCTACAGACCGCGATTCACGCCCTCCAGCTCGAGCCGTGGAATGTCGTCATCGTCTCGGGCATCGGCTGCTCGAGCAACCTGCCGCACTTCCTGTCGACGTACGGTTTCCACGCGATCCACGGACGCGCGCTGCCGATCGCCGAGGGCGTCAAGCTGGCGAATCCGGAACTGAACGTCATCGTGACCGGCGGCGACGGAGACGGATACGGGATCGGCGTGGGGCACTTCATCCACGCGATGCGTCGGAACTTCGACATTACGTACCTCGTGATGAACAATCAGACCTACGGGCTCACGACGGGGCAGGCGAGCCCGACCTCGGAGAAAGGGATGAAGACCAAATCCACGCCCATCGTGGGCGTCATCGAGAACCCCGTCGATCCGATTTCCCTCGCGCTCGCCTCCGGGGCGACGTACGTCGCGAGGGCGTTCAGCGGCGACGTGAAGGGCATGGCGGAACTCGTCAAGAACGGCATCACGCATCACGGATTCTCCCTCATCGACTGCATGTCCCCGTGCGTGACGTACAACAAGGTGAACACGTACGACTTCTTCCGCGAGAGGGTGTACGACCTGCAGAAGGAAGGGCACGATCCGAGCGACATGAAGGCGGCCTTCGCGAAGGCGATCGAATGGCCGTTCGTCCAGCGGGATCGGATCCCGCTCGGGCTGTTCTACCGCACCGAGGACGTGCCGACGTACGAGGATCTCGAGCCCGCGTTCAAGAAAGGGCCGCCCGTGCGACAGCCGCTCGGCGTCGAGGACCCGGAAGCACTCCTGAGCGAATTCCTCTAGAGGCTTGCTCGTCCCGAGCGCCCTCGAGAGGAAGGACCGCGGTCATGGAGGCACCGCCGTTCCTCTGTGCCGGGTCGGTCAGGCTTGAACCTTCCGTTCGATGCGCGGGAAGTCGAGCGGCGACTCCGGCTCTTCCCCTCGCTGCATCCGTCCGAGGCGGTTGCGGTCCGCCTCAATATGTGCGAGCAAGGGCGCCGTCTCGATGCCAAGGTAGCCCGGCGGGTAACGTCGGATCTTCTCCGCGCCCCGCTCCAGCAGCGTGGCCGCGCCGATCGGGTTGCCGTTCTGCGTGTGATGGTACGCCGCGCAGATCTGGATGAGGCCCTGCAGGAAGAGCCGCGATTCGCCGTGCTCTTCCCGCCAGACGCCCTCGAGGACTTCGTGCGCCTCGAAGAAGTACCGGTCGTTGAAGAGGCGGATGCCTTCCTCGATCGGATCCAGGCCGATCGGCGCGTCCCCGACCATCCCCAGGGCATAGGGAGGCGACGCGAATCAAGGTTTGCCGGTGCCGCAGACTCGGGTCGAGCGTTGCCGAACGAATTCCTAACCTGCAGGACAACGATATGCCTGACGCCTCATCGTCCCGCGGATCGGGAGGACCGGGCCTGCGCGAGCATCGTCTGGATGACGGCCGGGGTGTAGGTGCCTCGCTCCGTCACGGTGGTCGTCACGAGCCGGCCCGGGGTAACCTCGAAGTATCGACTGAGGACGTCGATCCGCTCGCCCCGTCCGTCCCAGAGCTCCTCCGGGGGACGGGGACCCGGGACGGGCCAACCGGCCGTGTCGAATCGGGCATCGAACTTCAAAGACTCGCACGCGACGTAGAACGGCTTCTTCGCATCGGTCGCGGCGAGGGCGAGCGCGTACGTGCCGATCTTGTTAACGACGGCCGCATCCCGCAAGATCGCGTCGGCGCCGACGAGCGCGCACGCGGCATCGACCATTAGCGACGGACCGAGCGCATCCGCGACGACCGTCACAGGAATGCCGGCGTCTCCGAGCTCCTTCGCGAGCGCACGGCCCTCGAAGAGCGGCCGAGACTCCATCACGAACACGCGGTCGACGCGACCCTTCCCGTGGGCCGTCCGGAGTGCCTCGAGGACGTTCTCGCTGTAGCTCAGCGTAACGACGGCGCCGCGGTCTGGGGCGACCTTGAGGAACGTGCGGGCGATCTTCTCGCGGGCCGCGTCGAGCTCCTGCCGGGTCGTCTCGAGGACCGCCTTCGGGTCCTGCCCTTCCGCGACGAGCTGCGACACGAGGTGCGCGACGTTGTGGACGATCGACATCGCGGGTTGGGCCTCGGAGATCCGGCGGGCGGCTTCCGCGAGATCCCTCGGCTGCGGGCGGCCCTTCGCGTCCATGATCGCGAGCCCCATCACCTCCAGTGCAAGCCGAGCGAGCTTCGACGCGCCGCTCGTCCGGTCCTCCGCGATCCCCCGGATCGCCTCCTCAACGGACAGGGGCAGCATGTTCCATCCGCTCATGGTAGGCCGCGAGGCCCGTGATGCTCGTGCGGATCCGCCGCTCGAGGAACTCCCGCGGGTACCGCTTCGCCGCGCGGCAGCTCATGTCGTACAATTGGCGGAGGACGCGGTCCGGGCCCCTCGAGGCGAGCGAATCCTTCACGACCCGCGCCCACGCCGGATAGGCGATCATCATCGCATCGATCGCCTCCTTCGGGTTCGCGTGGGGCCCGTAGTGGCTGAAGAGGAGCGCCTTCGGCTCGAGCGCGAGGATGCGCTGCAGCGTCTCGAGGTTCTGGCCGAGGTCGAACGCGGGCGCCGGGGCGATCGGCATGAGGATCTCGTCCCCGGGGAAGTACAGGCCCGCGGCGTCGCCGGTGTACATGCACCGGGTGCGCTCGTCGAGGATCGTCAGCTCGTGCGGGGCGTGACCGGGCGAGTCGAGGAACCGCAAGACGTGCTTCCCGAGCTCGAGGCGATCGCCTTCCTTCACCGCGACGAGCCGGTCCGCGGGGATGGGCCGCATCGTCCCGAACGCCTGGGACTCCTCCGGGCCGAGGGCCTCCCGAGCGCTCGCGAGCAGCCGCGTCGGATCGGCAAGGTGCTTGAGGCCCCGCTCGTGGACGTACACCCGGGCGCGCGACATCTCTTCGAGCAAGAAGCCGGCTCCGCCCGCGTGGTCGAGGTGGATGTGCGAGACGACCAGGGCGTCGATGTCCCCGGGCCGGAGCCCAAACGCACGGACCGCTTCGAGGATCCGCGCCGCGTCCCACGAGGTCCCGGTCTCGATGATGGCCTTCCGATCGTCCGCGATCAAGTAGATCGCCCCGAAGCCTTCCTGGCCGAACATCCGCACGTCGAAAAGGTACGTCTCTTCCTCGATCGGCAGACGCGCAAACGTCATTCGCGGACGGCATCATCCGTACGCGCATGTAACTTTGTGTGCGGGACCTCCCGCGGGACCTTTATCTCTCCGTTCGGACGTAGGAGTTCCATGGCTACGTACGGTCCTCGGCCATCCGACACGCTGGACTTCGCGCAAGTAAAACGCCCGGAGGGGCCGAAAGAGGCGCGATGGGCTATCGAGGAAGACCGGCCGAGGGCGCGTTCGGCCTTCGCGCCTCCGAGCCGCCTCGTGCTCGCGATGGAACTCGCCCTACTCGTCATCGTGGTCGCGTCCGTCGCTGCCTACTTCCTCGGGTGGATGCGATGACCTTGCCAACCGGTTGGATCGCCTCTCTCCCGACTTACGCCCCGAGGCGATGGCCTTGATCGTCTCCGGCCCGCCCGTTCCCCAGTTCAATACGCCGACGATCGTGAACCGGATTCGGGACGACATTCCTCCGGAACTTATGAAGCGCGACGTTCCGGGAACGAGCCCATACGCGGTGTGGGGGATGTTCGTCGTTACGGCGATCGTCGTGATCCTGTTCGTGGCCGGCTACCTGCTCTGGAAGTGATCGCTCCGGAAGACCCTGGACTGCCCTGGGCGGAAGATTTTCAATCCCCTCGCGGCTTCCACCCCCGCGGCGGTAGCCAAGCTCGGAAACGGCGCGAGATTTAGGGTCTCGTCCCTTAGGGGTTCCCAGGTTCGAATCCTGGCCGCCGCAATCTCAAGTGTGGACGTCGAGCAGCGCGACCTTCTCCAGCACGAGGTCGACCTGGGACTTCCGGGCCACGGTGGCCGCCTCCTTCTGCGAGATGCCGAGCGTCCGGAGCGACTTCCCCCTTGGTTCGAGGACCGCATCGTCGCGGGACCACTCGAACTCCACCAGGAGCCCCTCGATTGAGGGCGTGCCAAAGACCACGATGGCCAGTTCGCGGGTGCCCCGGCGGATCCCCGCGACC
>DASPXQ010000056.1:0-11677 GCA_035637195.1 Thermoplasmata archaeon
CGTGTTCGTCGGCCGGTTCGGCTACCCGAAGGTCTTCGTCGGGCCGCTCGTTCCGCCGGTCCATGGTGATACGCAAATCCTCGATTCGCCGGAGGAGTGGGTCGGCCGCCCATTGGAGGACATCGTCCAGTTCCGGTCGCAGCTCGTCCGCGGCATGCATCGGGTGCACGTGATGGACGTCGAGCGGGGCGGCCGCCTCGTCGACTCGACGCGTGAGCTCGCCCTCGCGACGTCGCCCGCGGAAGTCGAGGCGGGCTTCAGCCGCAGGCCCCACGGTCGCGTCGTCCTGGACGACAACGTGCAACCGTTCGGGCCGTCCGCGCCGCTGACGCGACTCGATGTCGGCACGCTGAAAGTCGACGCGGCGCTCGACCGCGCATACTCGGACGCGGATCTGAAGGCGAGAGACGCCGTCCTCGACCTGTTCGACCGGCGGGTGCCGGTCTCCAAGATCCAGCGGGCGTTCAGCGTCGGCGCGTTCGGCATCGAGAAGAACCGCCGCTTCGTGCCGACGCGGTGGTCGATCACGGCCGTCGACGATACAATCGGGAAGACGCTCCGCGAACATGTCAAAGCGTCGCCGCTGATCAACGAAATCCGCGTGTACGAGGCGGTCGGATACGACGACCGGTTCCTCGTTGTGATGATCCCGCGGCCGTGGCGATACGAGCTGATCGAGGCGTGGTATCCGAACACGCTGTGGAACCCGCTCGGGCGCGAGGTCGTGATGTTCGGGGACCACGAAGGTTTCGAAGGCCGAACGACGTACGCGAGCATCGGGGGCTGCTACTACGCCGCGCGCCTCGCCGTCGGGGAGGCGTTGATCCGGGAGCGTCGGCAGGCCGCGACGGTCATCCTCCGCGAGACTCATCCCGGATACATCATGCCAATCGGCGTCTGGAACGTCCGCGAGCACGTGCGGGAGGCCCTTCGCCGGCGGCCCGCCGTCTTCGACACGATGGCCGCGACCCTGTCCCATCTGCGGACGAGGCTGGACATCCCGATGGAGCGGTACGTCCGAGTGAGCGAGGTCCTCAAGCACGTCCTCTATCAGCGGACGTTCGACGACTTCGTCCCGTTGGGTTCGGGGCGCCTCGCGATGCCGGCCTCGCAGGCTTAAGGCCGTCAGAGCGATTCCGGGACGCCGTGCCCGCATCGACGGAATTCCCGAAGGAACCCGTCCCCGCCGTCGGCACCCTCGTCTTGCGCGGGGAAGAGGTCCTCCTGGTGAAGCGCGGCACCGAACCGAACAAGGGGCTGTGGAGCATCCCGGGCGGCGTCGTTGAGGTCGGCGAGACGGTCGGGGAGGCGGCGGTCCGCGAGACGCGCGAGGAGACGAACGTCCTCGTGCGACCACGGAAGGTGTTCGGCGTGAGCGATTACATCGAGAGGGACCGGTCCGCCGTGCGCTGGCACTACGTTCTGATTGACGTCCTGTGCGATTACGTCAGCGGAGAGCCGTTCCCTGCGACGGACGCCGAGAACGCCCGCTTCATCCCACTACGGGAGCTCGGGGAGTACGAGCTGGCCCCTGCCGCCCTCGTGGTCGTCCAGGCCGCCGCGAAGGAACGCGGGGGCGGGTCGCCGTCGGGCATGCGCTGAGCGGCGAAACCTCATTTGGGATCCGTCCCATTCGCATCTCGTGGCCGTTCCATCCGGCATCGCCCGCAAGATTCGGAAGATCCTCGACGTGCAAGACGTCCCGATGACGCCGCCCGCTCGCCGCGGTGGTCGCAGCTGGCTCCTGCATCCCCGCCGGCTCGAGGTCCTGCTCGCCGCCGCCGCGTACCCGGGCTTGCACCTGCGGTCCGCGTCGCGGCTCCTCCTTCAACCGCTTCCGTCGCTCCGCTACCATGTGGAGCAGCTGGTGGACCAGGGATTCATCGAACGCCGCCGATACGGCGGGCGCACCGCCCTCTTTGCATCGGGCATGTATCCTCGGACCTTCGAACGGTTCCTGGTCGCGTGGGAGGACCCGATCGACCGCGCGATTCTCCTCGCGCTCGCCCCACGGCGGACGACCAGAGCCGACCCGATTGCCGAAGCGGCCCGCCTCGCGCTTCCGGCCCTCACGGTGCGGCTCCGGCGGCTCGACGCAATCGGCGCCGTCCGGTTCGATCAGGACGCCGTACCCCGCGTTTCCTTGACGAAGCCGTGGCGCGCGTTCGAGCGCGAATGCCACGAGCGGACCGGCGCCCGACTCGATCGCTTCCTCGGTCTACTGGAGCGGGACGACCTCCACCCGGCCGCCGAGACCTTGGACCGCGGACGCGTGCGAATCACGGTCGACGGGCCGCGCTCCCGGATCCGATTCGTGCTGCCGCTCGATCCGATCGCTCGAGGGTAGGTTTTCTCGGAACTCCGTCGATACGTTTATTGCGCCTTGACCCGGTGTGCGGACGTGGCCTCACCGCTCCCGTCGCCCGCCGGACCTCCCGTGCCGTATTGGCCGTCCGTCGTCGTGAAGCCGGACACGCTCCGCGGCGTGCAGACGTACTACGTCAACCTGATCCTCGACATCATCTTTGGTGCGTTTGCGCTGACCGTCGGGATCGCGTCGATCCTCCTGACGACGTCGAATCCCGCTAGCGCGATCGCGGCGGCCGCGGTCATCGGCTCTGCGGCATGCGGGCTCGTGATCGTCTTCGTGATCAACTTCATCGTCGCGTTGATGTCCGTCATCCGGATGCACCACGGGGCGAACGAATACGGCTCGGAGCACGCGCGAAACGCGGGCCGCGGCGTCGTCTTCAAGTGGATCGGCACGACGCTCTCCACGCTCGCGGCGATCCTCGTCGTGTACCTGCTCATCGGGGGCACGTCGGTCTTCTTCGGAGCGGGAAGCGTGCAGTCGACCGTCTTCGTGCCGTTGCTCGTCACGATCTTCTGGACGGCCGGGGTGGGCTCGAAAGCCCAGATGTATCGTTTCATGGTACGATCCCTCCAGCCTCCGGAGACGCGGCGGTGGGCCGACATCGCGAGTTTCCTCATCCCGGCTCTCGGCGTCATCGGCATCGCCGCGGTCGGATATGTGACGATCCGCTTCCTCGACGTCGCGGCGAACCCGTCCTCCGTCACGTCGGAGGAGGCCGCACGCCTGTTCTCGCTCCTGATCGGTGGCGTGTTCCTTCCGCCGGGCCTCGCCCTGATTGGATACGTGATATTCCTCTCCGTCTACGCGAAGACGCGACAACGGCTCGATGCCGGCCTCGCCCAGCTGTACCGGGCCGTCCCCGCGCCGTCGGCGTGGGCGTGGCCGCAGGGCCCTGCATCCAGTCCGTCGGATCCCCCGCCGCCGGGGCCTCCGTCGGCGGTCGCTGGAGGGAACTGTCCGTCCTGCGGGGTCGCCGTGCCCGCCGCGGCTATGTTCTGCATGAACTGCGGGACTAAAGTCCGGGCCTGACGTGCGACCTGGACCGGAACCCACATCCGACGGCAGACCCTCCCCGCGCCGGAGGAGACCGTGGCGGCGATTTCGCAACTCCGGATCTACACGATCAAAGAAGGCAAGACGCAGGAGTGGCTCGATGGCTGGACCCGCGGCGTGCTCCCGCTGCGCCGCAAATTCGGCTTCCGAATCGATGGCGCATGGCTCGTCGCGGGCGAGAACCGATTCGTTTGGATTCTGACGTACGACGACGCGCGCGGCTTCGAGGCCCGAGACGCCGACTACTACGAGTCGCCCGAGCGAAGGGCGCTGGACCCCGACCCTGCGCCGCTGATTGAGAAAGCGGAGACGTGCTTCATGACATCCGCCCTCCCGGGCTGAAGACGTTCCGTCGCCGCGCGATTAAAGTACTCCAAGAATGCTGACAAGCGCGGGAGGCCCTGCATGAAAATCGCGACCGACGTCGTGGAATCCATCGGCAATACGGATTTGGTCGAGCTGCACAAAGTCGTCCCGCACGGGGCGGCCCGGATCGTGGCGAAACTCGAATGGGGCAATCCGACCGGGAGCATGAAGGACCGCATGGCGAAGGCGGTCATCGAGGCCGCTGCGGCCGACGGGCGTCTCCGGACCGGTGGCACGGTCGTCGAATACACCGCGGGCACGACGGGCATTTCCCTGGCCCTCCTCTGCGCGGCGAAGGGTTATAGATTCCACGCGGTCTTCTCCGACGCCTTCAGCGAAGAGAAGCGGTGGACGATGAAGGCCTTCGGGGCCGAGGTGACGGACGTGCCGAGCGATCACCGCCAGATCACGGAGCGCTTGATCAAGGAGATGATTGAGACGTCCCGCAAGATCAGCGAGCGTCCGAACCACTGGTGGTCTGATCAACTCTCGAACCACGATGCGATCCAAGGATACTACCCCATGGGGGACGAGATCTGGGAGCAGACCGGTGGCGACGTCGACGCCTTCGTGCAGTCGGTGGGCACGGCCCATTCGATCCACGGCGTCACGATGGCGCTGCGCAAGCACAAGCCGAACCTGCACGTCGCCGCGGTGGAGCCCGCCGAGTCCGCCGTCCTATCCGGAGGTCCGACGGGCTCCCACCGGATCGAGGGGATTGGAATCGGATTCATCCCCCCGCTCTGGAATCCGGCATTGGTCAACGAAATCCTGACCGTCACGACGGCCGAGGCAAAGGCGATGACCCGGAGGCTTGCCAAAGAGGAAGCCTTGTTCGTCGGGACGTCGTCGGGTGCGAACGTCGTCGCGGCGCTTCAGGTGGCTCAGCGGCTCGGACCGGAGGCGACGGTCGCGACGATTATGGTCGATTCGGGACTCCGGTATCTCAGCACGGACCTCTTCCGCGGCGCCTAGATCGTGTCCCCAAGCAGCGGCCTGATTTCGGCGGCTGTCAGGCGATGCCAAATCGTTTCGCGGCCCTCGCGTGAGCGCGTGCGGCCTCGACCTCCCGATTCCGCGGTTCTGAACCGGTAACCAGGGAGTCGAGCAGGTTCTGGACGGACGCCGCCACTTCCTCGACTGCGCGGTTGAACGCGGCTTCGTTGGCCCGCGAAGGCTTGCTGAATCCCGAGAGCTTCCGGACAAACTGGAGCGAGGCTTCCTGGATCTCCTCGTCAGTCGCGGCAGGGTCGAAGTTGAACAAGGTCTTGATGTTCCGGCACATGTCGTTCTCACCCCGAGGACGAGACGGTAAGCCCCCGAACCGATTCTACCCGGAAAATGTTTCGCGCGCGAACCCCCGACGCGCCCGGTGGACTGCCTCCAACCGGCGGGATAGAACCGCCCGATCTCCACAAATCGCTTCACGCCCGGAACCCAGATATGGAGGCTTGCCGATGTGGGAGCGGTAGTGGTTGAGGGATGAATACCGAAGGTGAGAGCCGCACCGTCCGCGGATTGATCAACGCGCTTAACGATCGTGACTGGGATCGCGTTCGTGACAGGTATCGGGCGGACGTCATCATGGAGCATCCCGCGTACCCGGAACCGGTCGTCGGATCCCGGCAGGTCCTCGAATATCTGAAGAAACTGATCGGGGACTTCCCGGACCTCCATGTTGAGATCGCCAACATGTTCGGCGATCGCGGATGGGTCTGTGTGGAATCCGACATCACGAGTACATTCCGAGGAGCGCCGTTGCAGTACCCGGAATGCGTGGTCCTGCGGGTCGGGGACGGTCAAATCGCGCGCGAACGACACTACGTCGACCTCCTGGTGTTCCAGAAGGGATCGAGTCCGACGCCGATCCGGTGAGGCCCGCACATCGGCGTGTGGAAGAAAACGGTTAACCAAACCGTTAAATATCCGGCTCGCCTATCACTTAACCAGATGGTTAACCGACTGGCGGTCGAAACGGACTTGGACGCGATTTTCGCGGCTCTAGCCCATCCGATTCGGCGGGCGATCCTCGAGCAGATCTCCGGCGGCGAAGCCACCGTGGGCGAGCTCGCGGAACCGCACAAGGTGAGCCTGCCTGCGATCTCGAGGCACCTGCGCGTCCTCGAGGAGGCGGGGCTGATCCGGATCGAACCGGAGGGGCGGGTACACCGCATCCAGATCGATGCGGCTCCGCTGAGCGCGGCGTTCGGCTGGCTGACGCGATACCGCGTGCTCTGGGGAGACCGCTTCGACCGGTTGGCCGAATTCGTCGAAGACAGACCCAAGAAATCCAAGTCTCGAAAGACCCGGGGGTAGTACGATGCCGACTAAGACTGGAACACAGAAACAGGTGAAGGGCAAGGCGAAGGCGAATGAGCTCGTGATTGAGCGGGTGTTCGATGCGCCCCGCGAGCGCGTGTGGAAGGCGTGGACGGAGCCGGAGCAGGCCAAACGCTGGTGGGGCCCGAAAGGCTTCACGGCTCCGGTCTGGAGGACCGACTTCCGCGTGGGGGGCAAATATCTCTACTGTATGCGCTCGCCCGACGGGAAGGACTACTGGGGCACAGGCGTCTATCGGGAGATCGTCCGTCTGGAGAAGATCGTCGCGACGGACAGCTTCGCGGACGCGGAGGGCAAGGTCGTCCCGGCAACTCACTACGGTTTCCGAGAGGACTTCCCGCGCGAGCTGCTCCTCACCGTGACGTTCGAGGACCTCGGCGGGAAGACGAACATGACGCTGCGCCACGCAGGGTTCCCGGCGGGGCCGGACCGCGATGGGGCGATGCAGGGCTGGACGGAGTCCTTTGAGAAGCTCGCGGCCTCCTTGTCGGAGGCGTCCTCCGGGACGGAGTTCGTCACGGACCGGGCGAGGCGGCGGGTCACGATGTCCCGCGTCTTCGACGTGCCGCGGGAGCGCCTCTTCCGGGCGTACACGGACCCGAAACTCATCCCGTTGTGGTGGGGGCCGCGGAGGTACTCCACGACCGTGGAGAGGATGGACGTGCGACCGGGCGGCCTCTGGCGGTACATCAGTCGCGATTCGGACGGCACCGAGTTCGCGTTTAACGGCGTGTACCGCGAAATTGTCCCGCCGGAGCGGCTCGTCTCCACGTTCGAGTTCGAAGGGGCGCCGGGCCACATCGTCCTGGACACCGTGACGTTCGAGGATCTCGGCCGGAAGACCCGGCTGACCGTCGCGTCCCAGTTCGACTCCCTCGAGGCCCTCGAGGGCATGGTCGGGTCCGGAATGGAGGACGGGGCGCGGGAGACCTGGGACCGCCTCGAGGAACTCCTCGCGAAGGCGTGAGCGGGGGATGACGGCCCGCCAACCGGGCAGTCCTCCGAGGGGCTGCCGTCACTTCCGCAGCCCGCGTCAGCGGCCGACGTCCGCGTAGTCGCGGGGATCGATGGCGTGCCGCGGCGTCTCGCCGCGCGCGCGCTTCGCCGCGCCCGGCTTCGCACGGGCGGCGTCGGGCGACTTGTCGGCCGGCCGATAAATCAGCTTCACGACGCCCGTGTCGAAGACCTGGGATTCGGAGAGCCGGAGGTTCGCGGCGCTTCCTTCGTCGAACAGGCGCCTCCCTTTCCCCAAGACGATTGGGTAGACGAGCAGTCGGTACTCGTCGATGAGGCTATGAGGCATCAACGATCGGACGAGGCCCGGCGAACCGTGGATCACGATGTCCTGGCCCGGCTCCCGCTTGAGTTTCGCGACCTCGCGCGGAACGTCGCCGCGAATCAGATGTGAGTTGTTCCACCCCAGCTTCTTGAGGGTCGTCGAGGCGACGTACTTTGGCATGCTGTTGAACCGATCCGCAAAGCCCTCGGGGTCCTTTCTCCCGGGCCAAGCGGCGGCGAAGCCTTCGTACGTCACGCGTCCCAGCAGGAGCGCGTCGGAGGCGAACGTCTCGTTCTGCTTGAACTTCCCGATCTCATCGTTCCAGAAGGGAAAGGACCACTTCTCCGGCGACTCGACGACCCCGTCGAGGGACACGAACATCGTGACGACAAGTTGACGGCTCGGTTGCGCAGGCATCGCCGACCGGAACCGAGGTTCCGCCATAAAGCCTTCCGGGGGCACATCACCTGGTGTTGCCTCGCACGGAGATCAATCGATCCGTCGAGGCTGCTCCGAGGGGAAATTTTATTGCCTGAGGGCTGACTCATCCCGCCCATGGAGAAGGCCAACGTACGCATCGGGTCCATCGTGATCGATGTCAATGACTTCGACCGGATGATGAGGTTCTGGCAAGAGGCGCTTGGCTACGCGGCGCGGCGGCCGCCCACGCCGGATGATCCGTTTGTGATCTTGAGGGACCCGGCAGGGAAAGGGCCCAACGTGTCCATCGACGGGATGGAACCCTACCGGAATCGGTTGCATCTCGACCTGTACACCGACGATCAAGAAGGAGAGGTCAAACGGTTGACGGGCCTCGGCGCCACGGTCTTCCGGCCCGCCGAGCCCGGGGATGACTTCGTCGTCCTCGCGGACCCGGAGGGCAACCTCTTCTGTGTCGTCGATACGAAGGGCGCGTGAACGGCGGCGTACGCCCGACGAGGACTTGTGTTGGGCCAGCCTATCCTCGTTGAAACTTCAGGGACGCGGAGTTGATGCAGTATCGCAGCCCGGTGGGCTTGGGCCCATCGTCGAATACGTGACCGAGATGGGAACCGCAGTTGGAGCACTCGACCTCGATCCGTCGCATGAACAAGCTGCGGTCCTCCTTCTCCCGAACGCTTCCCTCCTTGACCGGCTCCCAGAAACTCGGCCAACCGGTCCCGGAGTCGAACTTGGTCTTCGAGGCAAAGAGCCCTTGTCCGCAGACGACGCAGGCGTAGACGCCCGGCTCGTGGTTGTCCCAGTATTCACCCGTGAACGGTCGCTCGGTTCCCTTGTTGATGCAGACCTCGTACTGCTGAGGCGAGAGCCGTGCGCGGAGTGCCGCCTTGTCCAGCTTCTCCATGCGGATGGAGCCTCGCCGGAGGCCTTAAGGTTTCGGCTGCGCCGGACCACCCGACGGCGGATCCGAGGCGGGTCGGAGACGTCGCGTTGACTACATCCGCTGCGCGTTTGGATTCTGCTGCCAGAGGGCCATCCGGGTGCCCGTGGGGTCCTCGAACACGGCGAACCATCCTTGTCCCATGACGTCCGCTTTGGGCGAGATGATCTTCCCGCCCGCCTTCTTGACCTTCTCGATGTACTCGTCGACCGAGTTCACGGAGATGTAGTTGATCAAGCCCGGCTGCCAGTTGCCTGGCTGCAGTCCCCCGATGCCCCCGCCGGGGCCGCTCGGCGCTTCGAACAGAGAGTAGTCGATGCCGGGGACCGCCTGGAATTTCCATCCGAACAAGGTCGCGTAGAACTTCTCGGCTTTCTTCGGTTCCTTCACGTGGATTTCGACGTGTACAATGCTTTCCGGTTTCGGTTGGTCCGCCATTTCGATTCCCCTTTGGCCCGGCGAAGCCGCCTCCGTATATAACGATGTTCGGCCGGGGTCGCCGAAAGTACTGGGTTCAAGGAGGATCATGTTGCGAGCGCCGCTGAGCCATTATAAGCAAGCGACGATTGCCGGGCGTGGCGGTCGCGGAAACGCAGGTGCTGTTCCAGCAACTCACGATCCTCTTGGCGCTTGCCACTGTGAGCCACTTCTTCTTTCGACGATTCCACCAGCCGACGATCATCGCGGAGATTGCCATCGGCATCGTCCTCGGGCCCAGCATCTTGGGGAATCCCGCATTGGGCCCCTACCGATATGTGTTCAACGAGACGGTCGTCGCCACCCTGGCGGTCCTGGGCGCGATCTTCCTCCTCTTCCTCATCGGCTTGGAAAGCGACTTTCGGGCGATTTACACGCTGAGGAACGTGGCGGTGGCGGCCGGAGGCGTCGTCCTGCCTCTCCTCGTCGGTTTCGTGACCGCGATGTACCTCGTGCCTGCAAGTTCGATCGGGATCGCCGGGAGCGCCTTTACGGTGGCCTTGTTCGTCGGCGCGACCCTCACCGCAACGAGCGTCGCTATCACGGCGGCCGTGCTCCTCGAATTCGACCTTTTGAAAGAACGCGTGGCCCAGACGATTTTGGGTGCCGCGGTCGTCGATGACGTCCTTGGCCTCATCGTCCTCTCCGTCGTCGTCGGCACGACGGCGGGACGGGTGAGCGCCGCCGACATCGCGATCCTGCTGGCGGAAGCGATTGGATTTCTCGTCATTGGGATTGCGCTGGGCGTCTACCTGTTTCGGAGGATCGTCGTGCGAATCCAGGTCGAGGGAAAGAAGCGGGGCCTCCGCCACGGTGGGTTCATCATCGCGATGGCGATCACGTTCCTGTTCGCTTCCACCGCCGAGTCGATTGGCCTGTCGGCGATCGTCGGCGCGTTCCTCGCGGGAAGCCTGTTCGCCAACACGCCTCTCCAGGATGACTTCACCGAGGGAGCGAGATACCTCGGAGCTGTGTTCACGCCCATTTTCTTCGTGTCCCTGGGCCTCCAAGTCGACGTCCCCGCCGTCGCCGCCAATCCGGGATTGATCCCCTTCGCGATCGTCCTGAGCGCGGTCGCGATCGTCACGAAGGTCGTCGGATGCGGCATCCCCGCCCGTCTAGCGAAGATGACCCTGCATGAGGCCCTCGCCGTCGGGTGGGGGATGACTCCCCGGGGTGAGGTCGGGCTCATCGTCGCCGTCACGGCCCTGTCGGCCGGGGTGATCGGGGACGCCCTCTATTCGATCATCGTCCTCGTCCTGATCCTCGTCTCGATCCTGCCGACGCCTCTCTTCAAGCGCGCCCTCAAGGGGGTGGCGGCGGAACGCTTCGAGGGCTCTGGGACCGCCCCATCGGCCTCGGGGACCCCGCCCCGCCACGGTTAGCGTTCGCACAGTTTCCCGCGCAGGCTATCGCCTCGCGGCCTCAGTCGGCCCGGGTCCGGCTTCCGCGTGGGGTCGCATACGTGAAGCCCATAAGGCCACCCGCGTTATCCTCCGCGTCGGAGGTGGGAGTCATCCTCTCGAGGCCGGAGCTCTCAGGCCGATTCCTGGAAGCCCTTCGCGAACTCCGGGCAGAGCCTCACGCGGTGGCCACGGAGCCCTTGACGTCGGAGGTGCTCCGATCCATCGTCCACGGGCACCAGGCCAGTCGGATTGTCGTTGCGAATGTTCCATCGGCGCTTCGTTCGCTCGTGGCCGAAGGCCTCCGTGGCCTGTCCGTTTCCTTCCTGGAAGACGTCCCCTCCGAAGATGTCGTGAAGGCGTGCGCGGACGCCGACGTCGGCGTCACGTGGGCGGAATTCGCGGTCGCGGACGACGGGGCCGTCGTCGAAGTGGCTCCCGACGATTCCGCGCGGCTCGCCGCCTCGCTGCCGATCGTGCACGTCGTCCTCCTCCCCACCAAGCGTCTGGTCCAAGGCGTCGCGGAAGGGATGGCGGCCGCGGGAGAGATCCTCCGATCGAGCGTGCCGGGCCGCCGGCCGACGATCACGTTCATCTCGGGCCCGAGCCGGACCGGGGACATCGAGCTCCGCCTCCTTTACGGAGTCCACGGGCCTCACTCCCTCCACGTGATGCTGCTCGACTGGTACGAGGGGAGGTAGGGAGCGTGAGCAAGGCACGTCAGCGGCTCGCGGCGGAGGTCCGTCGGTCGATCGTGGAGCCGGAACGGATCGGGAAGCTCTGGGAGGCGATGGAACGAGGTCGAGCGAACCGGGCCGCGACGATCCAGCAAGCCGGACTCGACCTCCCGACGTTTCGGGACCGGGTGCGGTCGATCAAGGAGACGGCGGCCCAGGATCCTACGATCGCGGGGGCTTTCGCCGAATCGGTCCGCGCGAACGGAGGCCGCGTGTTCTTCGCCGCGACGGGCCGCGCGGCGGTCCAGTACGTGCTCGACGTCTGCC
>DASPXQ010000057.1:0-12346 GCA_035637195.1 Thermoplasmata archaeon
CACGATGGACTACCTACAACATACCCTCGAGACGAACGAAACCCCGTTCGAGGCGGGGAATCACTCCCTCAGCTTCGACATCACCCAGGACTTCTCCATCAGCCCGACTCCGAACCCAGCCGCGCCGCTCACGTCCCTCTACTACATCGTCCCCGGCAAGAACTCGACGAACTCGAACGGCGACCGCCGAGACAACGGCGTCCTTGCGTTCTTCGCGCAGCGCGACTTCTACGTGATCGACCCGTTCAGAGGATCCCTCATCTTCTGGTCGCGCCTCAACTTCGATCCAATCTACACGGGGGAGGATCCCGCGTCCGGAGGGAACATGCTCGTCTTGCCGACGGAGTACAACATTGCCCCGTTCCCCGGTCTCCCCGGCCGCGACGTGGGTCCCTACCGCTATTTCTACGCGTCGGATCTGAACCACACGGTGGTCTTCCAGATCACCTACGTGCACAGCACGGACCCCACCGGCCCGTCGGGCCAAATCGTGTTGTGGAGCAATGAGAGCCTGTCCGCGCCGCCGTTCGTGTATTACGACCAGGACGGCGTCAACGTCATCGACGACTACCGGTCGGGTCCGGGACAGGCGATCCTGCTCCCGCTGACGAACGGGACCCTCGAAGTCCACAACGTCACCGGTCCGATTCGCACCTGGGTCCCGCTCACGCTCGACGGGCAATTCGCCGTGGTGGATGGCTCGATCGGATTCACGCGGTCGACCTTCCCGATGTGGCTCTATCTGCCGCTCCGGACGAGCGGCGCCTCCGGCGTTGGGTTCCTCGAAATGAATTCTCTCCGGCTCATCCACGAGTTCTCCCTGCCCGATTCGGCCTTGCAGCCCGTCGGGGCGCCGACGAGCTATCGGGGAAAAACGGTCTATTTCGCACTGTTCGATCCGGCGATCGGTGCGAGCGGTACGACGCACCTGATCCGCGTCAATGATACGGGGGGAGAGACCCTCCAGTTCCGCGCGGACTTCCCGGGTCGCCTTCGCTGGTTCTACGAGGTCGACGAACGATCGAAAATCTTCATCTTTCCGGCCAACGGCGGCATCGTGACGCAGGATACCACGTTCGGAAGTGCCGAGGACGTTGTGCCTGAGGTGTTTACAATCCAACCTCCGGCGACGGCGACACTCTTCCGCTACGCCGGTGCGCTCGGCGGCACGTTGTTCGGGGGAGCGTTGACGCAACAGGAGGAATACGGAGCCTGGACCGATCCGACCCTCGGCCAGACTGTCGTCTTCCAGCTCCTCGGGACGCCGCGCGTGCCTCTGCCGCCGGGCACCTATCCGTCCGGGAATCATTACATCCTAGGGACGGACTTCCGCGGAGCGGACATCCTGACCCAGCTGTTCTACGGCACGCGCGTCGCCTTCATCGTCGGCGGCCTCGCCGCGGTGTTCGCGGTGGGGATCGGCACGCTCATCGGCCTGATTGCCGGCTTCTTTGGCGGGATCGTCGACACGCTCCTCATGCGGATGACGGACATCTTCCTCGTCCTTCCGTTCCTCCCGATCGTGCTGATCCTCGCCGCCATCTGGGCGCCAAGCATATGGGTCATCATCTTCGTCATCGGGATCGTGGGATGGCCCGGCATCGCCCGGGTCATACGTGCCCAAGTCCTCACGCTGAAGGAACGACCGTTTGTCGACGCGGCGAGGGTTTCAGGGGCGAACGATCTTCGCCTCATGTTCTTCCAGATTGCGCCGAACGTGTTGCCGTTCAGCTTCCTGTACATGAGCCTCACGGTCGCGGGGGCGATCATCACGGAAGCGGCGCTGAGCTTCCTCGGACTCGGAGACGTGACCGTGATCTCTTGGGGCGGCATGCTGTCCCAGGTCCTCACGTTCGGCGGCGCCCTGAACGCGTGGTGGTGGCTCCTCCCGCCCGGTCTCGCGATCACCCTGCTCTCCCTGGGGTTCTACCTTCTTGGTCGAGGATTCGACGAGATCATCAATCCTCGGCTGCGGAGGCGCTAGGCGTGGCCCTGCTGTCCGTCCGGAATCTGCGTACGTATTTCCGGGTGAGAGACGGATGGGTCAAGGCAGTCGACGGGGTGAGCCTCGACGTCGGCGCGGGGGAGACCGTTGGGCTCGTCGGAGAGAGCGGCTGCGGGAAGACGACCCTCGCCTACTCGATCACGCAACTGCTTCCCCCGAACGCCTACGTGTTCGGCGGCCAGATCCTCTTCTCGCCGGACGGTCGCGCGGATCGCTTCCGCCCAGAGTACTGGAAGCTTGCCGAGGGTCGGATCGAGAAGGAGCTCGCGCCGGCCCAAGCCGCGCTCGACCGGCTCTCGGCTTCGGCCCAGTCGGATGAGTCCGCAAAGCAGGTTCGGGAACTCCAGGAGCGCATTGAGCTTCTCCGGCATCCGCTCTCGCAGACCTATCGGCAGTACCTCGCAGACGAGATCGGTCAGCTGCGGAAGACCGTCGCGGGCTTCTCGGATGATGACGGCTCCGCAAGGGATCTGGCGATGCGGAAGGGGCTGCGGGAGGCGAAGGACCGACTCCGCGCCGCGACGCAGGAGGGGGATCTCGTGGAGATGGTCCGGCGACGGGACGGCCGGTTGCGGGACTATGATCCGAAACTGAACGCCGTGCGCTGGAAGCAGATCTCGATCGTGTTCCAGGGCGCCATGAACGCGCTCAATCCCGTGTACACCGTGGGCACCCAGATCATCGAAGCGATCCGTGCCCACGAAGACCTCACGCCGGAAGCGGCGCGGAAACGGGTCGAGAGCCTGTACCACCTCATCGGCATTCCGGCTGACCGGATCGATAACTACCCTCACGAATACAGCGGCGGAATGAAACAGAGGGCCATGATCGCGATGGCGCTCGCCCTCGACCCGAAGCTCGTGATCATGGATGAGCCGACGACGGCTCTCGACGTCATCACCGCCGCAAAGATCATGGACGAGGTCCTTCGAATTCAGAAGTCGCTGCACATGACGATCATCATCATCTCCCACGACGTCTCCGTCGTCGCGAAGGTCGCCGACCGGATCGCGGTCATGTACGCGGGCGAGATCATCGAGGAGAGCGCCTCGGAGAACATCTTCAAGCGCATCCTGCATCCGTACACGGAGGGCCTGCTCGGTGCGTTCCCGAGCATCACGGGGGCGAAGCACCGCCTCGAGGCGATTCCGGGCAGCCCGCCGAGCCTGTTGACGCCCCCGTCGGGTTGCCGGTTTCATCCGCGGTGCAAGTATGCGAAAGACATCTGCACGGTCGAGGCGCCACCGTACGTCATCCCTGAGGTCGGGCATCGGGCGCTCTGCCACTTCACGCAGGACTTTTTCTCACAAGGGGGATTGCACGTATGATGGAGGAAGTCGCGGACCGGACGACGCCGGGGGACGGCGTCGTCGTGCGGGTCAGCGGCCTGAAGAAGTACTTCGAGCTCCGGAGCGGATTCCTGCAATCGCTCCGCGGCAACGCACTCCAGGTCCACGCGGTCGACGGCATCAGCTTCGAACTGCGCGAGAGCGAGATCCTCAGTCTCGTGGGCGAATCGGGGTGCGGCAAGACGACGACGGGTCGCCTCATCTCCCGCCTCGAGGATCCCACGGAAGGCCACATCCAGTTCGAAGGGGTCGACATCGCGGGCCTTTCCGGCGGCGAGCTCTTCCGATTCCGTCGGGACCTGCAGATGATCTTCCAAGATCCGTACGAGTCGCTGAACCCCCGGTACACGGTCTTCCGGACCGTCGCGGAGCCACTCGTGATCCACCATCTCGCTTCCTCGACGGAGCAGCGCGCGGAGCTCGTCATCCGGGCCCTCGAGGATGCGGGCTTGCGGCCGGGCCAAGATTTCATCCAGCGGTTCCCGCACGAGCTCTCGGGCGGCCAGCGACAGCGGGTGGCGATCGCGCGGGCGATCGTGCTCCATCCGAAGATCATCATCGCGGACGAGCCGGTGAGCATGCTCGACGTGTCGATTCGCGCGGGCGTGATGAATCTCATGCTGGACCTGCGCGACAAGTACCAGAACCCGTACGTGTTCATCACGCACGACATCGCCGTCGCCCGGTACATGTCGGATCGGATCGCCGTCATGTACCTCGGCCGCATCGTTGAGACGGGACCCACCGAGACCCTGATTGCGCGCCCGACCCATCCGTACACCCGGGCCTTGCTCGCGGCGGTGCCCGTCCCCGATCCGGCCCACGTGTACACCCAGGTCCCGATCAAAGGCGAGTTGCCGAGTCCCATCAACCTGCCGAGCGGCTGCCGGTTCCGGACCCGCTGCCTATTCGCCCAGGAAATCTGCGCCACCACGGCGCCGCCCCTCATCGAGGTGGAACCGGGTCACTTCGCCGAATGCCACTTCGCGAACGACATCTTCGAAGGGAGGATGACGGAGCCAAGCCCGGCGGAGGTCATGCCGCCCGCGGAGGCACTCCCCCCCGCGGCGGGCGGCCCATGAGCTATTCTCGGCTGACGCCGTACGGAGGACGCCCCGACCGTCCGATCTGGTTCGTCGTCGCCGCCATGACGGTGGTGCTCGCGGCCTTGGGCATTGGGTCGGCGTGGACCTATTCCTCCGTGGTCGTGGCCCAACGGACCCTGACGATCACCCCGGTGACGACGCGGATCTTCTCCGGAACCGAAACCAACGGGTCGCTCCGGCCGGACGGCTCGCTGAACCTCACCCTCGACATCCGCGTGCAGAACCCGAGCTCGCGGACCTTGCATCTCCAGCTTATCGCCTTCAGCGCGTGGGTCGAGGACGGCCCCGCGGAGGCCGGCTTGAATCCCGCTCGCCGGATCGCGGACGACCTCCTGCTGGACGCGAACGGCTCCCGATACTTCTATCGGATCTTCGGAGAATCCACGGAGGTCTCCGTCGATCCCGTCCCGGCGACCGGCGAGGTGTCATACGAGTTCACCTTTGCCTTGTCCGCGAGCCTCGACCCGAGCCGCTTCGGTGCGTTGCGCAACATCACGGATTACTACGCGTCGACGACGGGCAGTCCGGCCTCCGCGACGTGGATCAGTTGGGTCCGCATGGATTTCCTGATCGACGGAGTCCCCGCCGCCACGTCCCCCACCGCCGCGGCGTACTTGCGCGAGATCGGACGGATCGAACGAGAGGAAGGGTTGAACCTTGCTGGCTGAGTTCCTTCAACGGTTTCGACGTCCGATAAAAACCGCCGGAACCGCCGCCTTCTTAGGCCTTGCCCTGGGCTACTGCACGTTCTACTTCCTGTTCCCGAACGTCAGCGTGCCGGCCGCGGGGGAGTCGTCGATCGCCGCCGTCCTCGGTATCCTCGCGATCGCGGGCATCCTCGCCGGCCTCGTCACGGAAGACCTTCCGTCCGCGGTCCTGCAGAGTTTCATCGCCGTGCCGATCGGCGTCACCCTCGTGTTCGTCTTCGCCGTCTCGCCCGTCATCACCGGAGTTCTCGAGGTGCGCGCGGACGACCTGATGGCATTCATCGTGCGCCTGGGACTGCCCCTCTACCTCCTGGCGGTTCCCATGTACTGTGTCAGCGGCCTGGTCGGCCTGCTCCTCCGAGATCGTTTCGCCTTCCGGTCCGAGTCGTTCCTGCGGCCTCGACGCGGGCGTGAACAAAACTGATTTAACGTCTCAGCTCCTCGCGTCTTCTGTGCTCATCGCGGTTTCGGGGACCCCAGGCACCGGGAAGACGTCGGCGTGCGCCGTCCTCGCCGCGCGCGGCTACGCCGTGTTCGACCTCGACGAAATTGCACGGCATGAGGGGTTCGTGGTCGGCCGAGACGAGTCGCGCCAGGCGGACGAGGTGGATGTCGAGCGGCTGCGCGAATCCTTGCACATCCCAGCCAAGGTCGCGTTCCTCAAGGCCCACTACAGCCACCGGATGGACGTCAACCTCGCCGTGATCCTCCGGTGTCGGCCGTCGGTCCTGCGAACCCGGCTTGAAGCGCGCGGCTGGCCTGAGGCGAAGATTCGCGAGAACGTCGAGGCGGAGGCGATCGACGTCATCACGCAGGAGGCCGCGGCCCGTTTGCCGTTTGTGTACGAAGTCGATACGACCGATGCGACGGCGGAGACGAGCGCCGACGCGGTCCTCGAGATCCTCCAAGGCCGCGTGGCGGGTCGCGAACCCGGGTCCGTGGACTGGAGCCAGGAGGTGCTCTCGTGGTACTAGACCGCAAACGGCCTCCGTCCCTTCGCAGCTTACTTGTCGGATTCATTGGGGCCTTCATGGCGATTCTCGGACTTGCTTCGCTGGCCGTCGGGGCATTAGCACTTATAGAGCGCACAGCCGACTCGTGGTTGCTCCTTGTGATTATCGTCGGTGGCGCCTTTGTCCTGTGGATCGGGGCAACGATCGGGAGGCATCCCAGGCGTTTAGTTTGGGCTGTCGGTTTAGGATTCCTGGAAGTGGCGCTTTGGTCGTATCGATTTGTCGTTGCTTTGGATCTCCGGACCATGCTATTCCTCACCAACTGGATCGTATTTCTGACACTCGCTTTAGTGGCAACCTCGTCAGTATGTAGCCAACCGTTTGAGAACGGTGTTGACGGGCCGCGGGCATAGAGCCGATGTGTTCGGCCCGACTAAATCCTGAAAGCTGGTCCGGCGGCTCTTGGCCCGATGAGGTTGAAGTACGATACCGCGATTGGGGGGGCCGTGGTCCTAGACCGCTATCGCGCTGTCGCCGACCGTCTCCTCACGCCGGTCGCGAAGCGCCTCATCCGCGTGAACCCGGACGCGGTCTCGTGGCTCGGGCTTCTGGCGGCGGCGGGTGCCGGGATCTCATTCGCTCTCGGAGGCGCCGGGTTCCTCGCCCTCGCGCTCGTGTTGCTCCTCGCGAATTCGTATCTCGATGCCCTCGACGGGAAGATCGCGAAGCTTGCCGGGAAGGCGTCCCCCCGCGGAGACTTCCTCGACCACGTCCTCGACCGCTACGCAGACGTCTTCATGATCGGGGGCATCGCGTTCTCGATTTACTGCCAGCTCTGGGTCGGGACACTCGCGCTCCTCGGCGTCCTCCTGACGTCCTACATGGGAACCCAGGCCCAGGCGGTCGGACAAGGCCGACGCTACGCGGGCCTTCTCGGTCGAGCGGACCGCCTCGTCCTCCTCTTCATCGGTGGGCTCCTCCAGTTGACCGTGTCCCCAGGCGGCCGCGTCCTCTGGGGCGGGCCGCCGCTCGCGTTCCAGCCGCTCGAGTGGTTCTTGGTCCTCTTCGCGGTCCTGGGCCATGCGACCGCGGTGCAGCGCGCCGTGTCGACGTGGCGCGGCTTCACGCATTAGACGGCGGTCGAGGCGTTCTCTCCCCGCGGCCTCCGCTCGCGCCCCTTCACCCGATAGTACGATAGCGGATGCTTGATCGTCATGCAGATGCGGTCCGGGCCCGGGCAGATGCCGTACGACTTCATCGTCGAGCATTCCGGTGGCGTGTACTCCGTCGGGCTCGATGCGCCGGTGATGTGCTCGATCTGATAGCGCGTCACGTCCGCGGCGAAGTCCGGCACGTCCCCAAAGACCCGGAAGATCTCCTCGTTGCTCAGTCCGATGTGATGGAGGAACGCGACGATCGCGAAGCGGCCCATGTGCGGCACGTTCTCGTGGTTCTGGATCTGGGCGAGCAAGTTGTACATGCACGGCGGGAAGCGGGTGATGCTCACCTTGCCGATATCTTCCGCCTTGAACGTCGCCTTCTTCGCCTCGAGGATCCCGCGGATCTCCGCGAGGTCGCCGCGGAACGCCGCGAGGATCTCGTCGTTGACCGGAAGCGGGAGGCCTTGCTCGATGTGCCGCTGGATCGCGTTCCGCATGACGCGCAGCGCCTTCTCCCGCCGGAGGACGACGTAGCCGCGCTCGACGGGCTGGTTGATTAGTTTCCACGGCGTGTCGCGCATCGTGCTCGTGAAGCGCAGGAAGTCGGTGAAGTGGAGTCGGAATCCGCCGTCCTCCCGACGGAGGTCCATCCCCATCTCGGCGGCGAGGTGGACGACGAAGTCGTCTGGCTCCGAGGCGAGGCGGCCCTCCGCCGACACCGCCTCGCGGAGCGCGAACCGACGGATGAGGTACGTGTCCTCCAGTGCCGAGACGAGGATTCGCGCGACCGGGTAGGCGAGGAGGCCCGCGAGTTGGTCCGCCGTTGCGACCGCGATCCGTTCGGATGCCGGCCCCTTCTCGAGCGCCTCGAGGACACGGACCTTTCCCAGGCTCCGCGCGCGGCCGTACGCCGGCTCGAGGAGAATCTCCTCGAGGCTCACCTTCTCTCCGAGGACGAACGCGGAGGCTTCTCGGAGGAACGGATACTTCGCGAGGCGGGCGAGGTCCACGGTCTCGGGAACGCGGGGCGCCATAAAAGCCCATGGCGGGGACGCGCGAAAGTGCGTCGCCCGCACACGGTCAGCCGAGTCCCGAGTCGATCGGAGGACGGCTCACTCGTTCTCCGGCTCTCCCGGCGTCTCCGGTTCTTCGGACGTCGCCGCCTGCGGAGGCGGCGGGGGCGCGACGCCGAGTTGCTGCATCAGGGCGGCCATGTCCCACTGGCCCCAATGCTCGACGCTCTGTCCCTCGTGGAACCGGGTGACATCGATGCCGGAGATGGTCACCTGCTTCCCCGTGGCGGGGATGCCCATGAAGTCGCCCTGGTGTGTCCCGGTCATCGTGGCCCGCACGACGACCTTGTCGCCCTCGGCAATGATGTCCTCGATCGTCGTCTGGCCGTCCGGGAACGCGGCACGGAGCAGCGCGAACCACTGCTTCTCGCCCTCCCGCCCGGGCGACATCCCCGGCGGCGCCGTGTGGTCGACGTAATTCTCGGCGGTCATCTTGTCGATCACGTCGAGATTCCCGCGGTTCAACACTTCATCGTAGAACATCTGCACCGTCGCCTTGTTCTCCTCCACGCCCATTGTATTCCCTCCGTTGGTCTCCTGGGGGCCTCTAGGGCTAGCGGGGTATATAACCGCGCTCCACCGGCGCGGGCCGGCCCGAAGGTCTTTCCGTGCCCGGTCGATGGGCCGCTCGTGGACGAGCTGCGCGGCTATTTCGCGGTCCACTCCCAGGGGCTCGGCCACGCGACGCGTGCGGTCGCCCTCGCGCGGGGCCTCCTGGAACGACGGCCGGACGTGTACCCGCTCTTCCTCGCCGGGTCTCCCGCCCTGGACCTCCTGGTCTCGAGCGGGTTCGACGCCCTCACGATGCCGCCCGCGCCCGATTGGCGCGCGGCGGACGGAGTCCTCGGTCCGGCGTGGCGCTGGTACGTCGACTACGCGCGCTATCTGCGGATCGCGCGGCGGTTCCTCCGGAAGGAGGCGGACTGGGGATACTATCGGTTCGTGATCTCGGACAGCGAGCTCGCGACCGCTCGCGAGGCGGTCCGGAGAGGCATCCCGACGGCGTTGGTCCTCGACGCGTTGCGGCACGACTTCGCCCGCGACCCGCTCTCTCGCGTCGTCGAAGGAGGCGGCAACCTCTGGCTCTCTCGGCTCGCGCGGAAGGTCGACGTCATCCTTACGGCGGAGCCGGGTCCCCTGTGGCCGAACGTGCGGTGGGTCGGCCCGATCGTCCGCCCGTTCAGCGCGCCGCGCGAGAGGCTGCGGGACGACTTCTTCTTCCGGAAGAAGACGATCCTCGTCACGGGCGGCGGCACCGCGATCGGCGAGTTCGTGATCCGGGCCGCCATGGAGGCGTTCCGCGAACTCAACCTTGACGACGTCTCGATGGTCGTCGTGAGCGGCCCGAAGCTGAAGGTCGATCCCGCCCCCGGCGTGTACACGTACGGATTCCTCCCGAACCTCCACGACTACGTCCTCGCGGCGGACCTCGTCATCGCGACGGCCGGCAAGGGGACGATCAACGAGGCGCTCGCGGCCGGGACGCCCGTGATCGCCATCCCGCCTGCGGGGCACGCGGAGGCGGAGCGCAATGCCGCGGCTCTCGGATATCGCCACGAGGACGTCCATCGATTGAAGGAGCTGATTCCAGCGAAGCTCGCACTCGGACGGCTCCCCCCCGCGCCGACCAGGAACTCCGAGGCCGTCGGGATTCTAGTTGAGTTCCTCGAGGCCGTCGCCCGACGCTAGGCCCGCTGCACGAGGGTCGCATCGAGATCCTTGAGGCTGGTGCGACCCGTGAGCGCCATCGCCGCATCGAGTTCGACGCGCAGATGGTCGAGCACCGCCTGCACGCCGTCGGCGCCGCCGAGCGCCAGGCCCCAGAGGATCGGCCGCCCCACGAGGACGGCCCGCGCTCCCAGGGCGATTGCCTTGACGACGTCCGTGCCGCGGCGGACCCCTCCGTCCATGTAGACCTCGATGCGGCCGTGCACCGCCGCGACGATATCTGGCAGCGCGTCCAGGGTGCCCGAGGTCGAGTCGAGCTGCCGCCCGCCATGATTCGACACCAGGATTCCCGCGACCCCGTGATCGACCGCCAGCGCGGCGTCTTCAGCGGTCATGATCCCCTTGATGACGAGCGGGAGCGGGCTGATCGTCTTCAGCCAATCGACGTCTTCCCACGTGAGCGATGCGTCCAGGAGATCCTCGACGTACTTCGCGAACGCGGACCCGCGTTCGACCTGGGGTATGCCATCCAACCCGGCGCGCTTCAGGTTCGCGATGCCGAATCCCGGCGGGAGCGTGAATGCGTTCCGCTCGTCCCGTTCGCGGCGGCCGAGGATCGGCGTGTCGACCGTGAGGCAGAGGGCCTTGTATCCTGCTTTGACTGCGCGCTGCACGAGATCCTCCGTGACGGTGCGGTCCTTGTACACGTACAGCTGGAACCACCGTGGCGCATCGGCCGCGGCCGCGACTTCCTCGAGGGGCTTCGTCGAGATCGTGCTCGCGACCATGATCGTGCCGGCGGCGGCGACGCCTCGGGCCGTCGCGACCTCGCCGTCCGGATGGACGAGGGCGTGGAAGGACGTCGGGGCGGCGAGGATCGGCATCCTCACGCGCTCCCCGAGGACGACGGCCCGCGTGTCGCGCTTCGAGACGTCGGTCAAGATGCGCGGCCGCAACGCCCACTTGTCGTACGCCTCGCGGTTCCGACGAAGGGAGATCTCGTCCTCGGCGCCTCCCGCGATGTAGTCGAACGTCGCGCGAGGAACCTTCTCTCGAGCTATCGCCTCGAGTTCGAGGAGGTTCGTGAACGAGACGGCCACGCCGTCCGCGATGGTCCGCCGCGCCTTATCGATTGCGCAGGCGAAGCCTTATGCGGCCTCCGCCACTCGCGGACGCGGTGGTGGCCACGCCGACGCCGAAGATCTCGGAGGTGATGGTCGAATATCGCGGCGAGAGCGGAACGATTCCCGCATACCTCGCTCGGCCGACGGACGGCGGTCCGCGACCCGGCGTCCTGGTGATCCATGAGCTCTTCGGGCTCGTCGATCACACGAAGGACGTCGCGAGTCGCATCGCCCGCGAAGGGTACGTCGCCCTCGCGCCGAACCTGTTCGCGAGTCGGGACCTTGCGGCGGTCCTCACGCCGGACGCGGTGCAGAAGGCGATGCAGTTCATGTTCCGCCTCCCGCGGCGCGATCCCGTCTTGGTAGAAGAGGAGCTCGCGAAGCTCCCCGCAGACGAGCGGGCGATCGTCGCGCCGACGGTCCGCCAGCTGATCGGAGGCCTCCCGAAAGACCGGCTGACGAGAGACCTCGTCGCCGCGGTCGCGTACCTGCGAGACCAGCGGTTCGTCGTACCGGACCGGATCGGATCGGTCGGCTTCTGCTTCGGCGGCGGGATGTCCGCACGCGTCGCGTGCGAGGGCGGCATCCGCGCGTGCGTCATCTTCTACGGAGAGAATCCGTCCCCCATCGACCGCGTCCGAGGGATCGAGGGAGCCGTCCTCGGCCTCTACGGTGCGGACGACGTCAAGATCAACGAGCACCTCGACGAGCTCGTGCGGGCGATGGTCCAGTTCAAGAAAGACTTCGAGATGCGGATTTATCCGGGCGCAGCGCACGCGTTCTTCAACGACACGCGAGGGACGACCTACCGGGAGGCCGCGGCGAAGGACGCCTGGGACCGCGTCGTGCGGTTCTACCGACGGGCGCTCGGCGCGTGAGTTACGTCCGGTAGGACGGGAGCTACGCCTTGCCGCGTTCCTTCTTCTGTTGCCACACCGCCATCGGATACAGCAGCGAGGACAGCCGGTTCAGATACCGCTGCAACTCCGGATTCACCGGCTCGTGCTCTGCGCCTTTAGCCCTTCTCCCCCGTCCCCGCCGGATAGCTGAGCTGGGCGCCGCAGTTCCGGCAGTACATCATGAGCCCTTCGTTCTGCGTTCCGCACGAATGACAGAACTTCGCGGGCGGTCCCCCCGGAGCCCCACCGGGAGCACCGACGGGAGCGCCGGCCGCGGCCACGCCCGTCCAGCCCACGAACGG
>DASPXQ010000058.1:0-3898 GCA_035637195.1 Thermoplasmata archaeon
CATCGTCTCGCTCGAGCGAAACGCGGAGGTCGCGGGCGAGCTCCATCGGATGGAATACTTCGGCCTGGGGATGGATTTCCTCGAACGGTTCCCGGAGATCGTGCAAGGGGTGACGGACCCGCGCGTGCGCGAGGTGGCGCAGAAGTACTTCGTGCCAGCCGCGAGCTCGATCGCCGTGGCGGGTCCGATTGGCCGCACCCGCATCATCCTGTGACGGCGTCAGGCGACCGGGTCGTCGACGAGCCGGGCCGGCCCACCGACCGCGCACACCATCGTGCGGATGCCGAGGTCCTCGATGTGCCGGCGGACGACGTCCACCCGGTCCGGGAACGTGTTCACGTAGACCGTCGCCCCGGTGTCGATCGAGAAGAACGCCGGGATGCCCTCCTCGCGCATTCGGCGCACGGCGAGGATGACGCGGAGTGTGTCGGGCTGCCAGAGGACCATTTCCCCGATCCCCGTCATGGTGATGCCGTGGAGCATGAGCGTGTCGCGCTCGGCGAGGGCGCAGATCGCGCCCAGATCCCGTTTCCGGATCGCGAGCTCCATCTCCGCGATGAGGCGAGGCATCTCGGCGAGCCGGGCGTGGAAGAACGGGGACGTCAACGCCTCGCGGTGCGCATCGTCCGTCTGCTTGAACGCGGGGACCACTGCGACGATCATCCCGATCTCCAGGTCCGTGCCGGCGAGTTGGACCGCGTACGAGTCCTCGTCCGTCAGGCCCATCTTCCACTTGCTGAATCCCCCGGTCACGGATCGCGTTGCGGAGCCGGCCCCGCGGCGAGCGAACCGGGAAATGTCTTCGAGGCTCAGGTGCAACCCGGCCGCATGCGCCGCCGCCATTGCCAATGCCGCAAAGCCGGAGGCACTCGCGCCGAGGCCGATGTTCGATGGGAAGTCGTTCACGGAGGCCATACGGAACCGTTCGTCCAGGGAGGCGCGGGCCCGAATCGGATCGATAACCGCGAGGATCCGCTCCATGTCCCGCGCGGTCACATCGCGACCGTCGATCGTCGCTTGGTCGCGGGCGTACGCGCCGAACTCCATGGTCGTCCGGCTGCTCAGCGGCGCGGTGCACACGCTGATCGAATCGTGGAACGGCAGGCGGAGGACGGGGTCGGCGAGGCCGTGGTACTTGATCAGCCCCTGAATCGGATGCGCCACGGCGGTCGCCTTCACCGCCACGCCTCCAAGATCGGCGGGAGATCGCGGCAGTCGCGAATCTCCGCGTCGGGGCGAGCGTCGATCGACGGGGGCCAGGCGTGCACGGCATGCTCCGCCGGCACCCCGTTGTTGAACCAGACCGCGCGCATCCCGACTCGCTTGCTCCCCGCGACGTCGGCCACGACGTCGTCCCCGACGTGGACCGCCTCCTCGGCGCGGAGTCCCATGGCCGCCAGGGCGACATCGAAGATCCGTGGTTCCGGCTTGCGCACCCCGACCTCGTCGGAGAGGACCCGGGCGTCGAAGAGGCGACCGATGCCCATCTCATCCTGGATCGGCCGGAGGAAGCGGCCCCACGTGCGGCCCGTGTTCGAGACGAGGCCGATGCGGTGGCCCCCCGCGCGGAGCTTCTCGAGCGTCTCCCGGATGTGCGGATCGAGCACCGGCGGTTCGGCGCGGATGGCCTCTCCGAAGGCCTTCGCGATCGGCTCGCGGAGGCGGGCATCCGAGCGATCGAGACCCGCGAACTCCAAGAATGCGTCGATTTGCTCGTCGGGGGGGAGGTCTCGGTTCCGGTGCCAGTGGTCCTCGAGGAGCCGCGTGTGGCGGTCGTACGACCGATACAGGACCTCGGCCTCGATTCGCGGCCGATGGGCCGAGAGCGCCGAGGCGATCTGCTCCACGCGGGCCGTCCGCATTCGGGCATCGTAGTCCGGCCGCGGAGTCTCCGCGATCGTGTGCCACCAGTCGAACGTGACGCCGCGGATCATGGAGTCCTCATATGTCGAAGATCACCTGGGCGACGCCGGCCTTCGGGTCGACGAGGAGTCCGTGGTGGGTGACGGCTTTGATCGCGAGCTTGAGTTCATGACGGGCCTTGTCGATCGCCTCGCCCGCCGCCGTGCCCCGCAGGGACGTGCCGCGGACCTCGACGTGGAAGCGCCGGAACAGGTACCGCCGCGTCTCGTGCAGGTAGAGCAATTCCGAGAGCCATCGCACGAGGAGGCTCGGGACGTCGTCCGCCTCGAGCCGGACTTCGACCTCGCCGACCGGCTTCACGCCGTCCAAATCCGCGATGAGACTGAACATGCCCTCGGCCGCGTTCTCGAAGAGGTCTCCAAGCGACGTACCGTAGGCCCGGATGCCGACGTCCGCGGTGTGCTCGATTTCTTCGTAGCGCACACGAAGGCAAAGGCGGGCGGTAGATGAAGCTTGTTTTGTCCGGCGCATCCAAAGGGAAAAGGCGGGGTCCCGACCTGAGGCCGAGTTCCCGCATGACTTTCGGCTTCGCGACTAGCCGGACGTTCCAGTCGCACACCCGCTGTCCCCAGCCAAGGGGACATGATCGTGGCCCGGCACTGCGATGCCGGAGCCCGTCTCCGCGGGGATGCTCGAATGGGCCGTCTCGGTCCCCGCATTGCAGGCGGCGTCCGGAAGACTAATCGTGGCGGCCACGCCCACCGCCGCGGCTGCGGCGAGGGCGATGGCCAGTCCGATCGCTGCCATCCCGGTCACGTGTCTACCGTCCTGCCGCGCTAACGGCGGCTCGACGGGGACGCCGCTGATTCTATTGAACAGTTATTGTACGCGCGTCGAAATCGGACGCGAGAATCAGATCCCGCGCTCCTTCCCGGGCCAAACGATCTTGTGGACCTGGAGCTGCAACCGCACCCGAAGGCGATCCTTCAGGATCCAGCCCGCCAGGAGCGCAGGGTCGAGGCCGTTCGCGACTTTGTGCGCCGGCGTGGCGGGAGAGAACAGGATCGTCCGCGCCTTCGTCGGATGCTTCGCAAGGACGGCTTTCGCGAAGTCGTAATCCTCCCGGTCCAGGAGGACGAACTTGACCTCGTCGTGCGCGCGCAAGCGGGGCAAGTTCGCGAACGCCTTGTCCGCCTTCATGCCGGACCCCGGGCACTTGACGTCCATCACGTACCGCACCCGTCCCGCGGACCGTTCTCGCGGCAAGCGCTCGTCGAAGGCCCCCAGGTCCATCTCGCCGTCCGTCTCGAAGGAGTGCACGAACGTCTTCGGGAGCGCACGGATCGCGCGGGCGATCGGCTCGCCCTGGAGGAGCGGCTCTCCCCCCGTCCAACACACATGCCGAATTCCTTCGGCGGCCGATTCGGACGAATCCGCGAGCGCCCGGATGCGCGTCACGACCTCGTCCACCGAAGCCCGCGAGAATTCGCCGCCTTCCACCGCGTGCATCGAGTCGCACCATCGGCAGCGGAGGTTGCAGGAGTAGAGTCGGACGAAGATCGTCGGGAGGCCGACAAGAGAGCTCTCGCCTTGGATCGTCGCGTACAGTTCGCTGAGGAGGAACCCCTCTCCCTTCCGTGAGGCGAGGGTCGCTGCGGCCTCCATCGCGTTCCGATGCACGCTGAACTCTATTAAGCGTTCGTCTTCCGGTCGCGCTCGCGTTCGTAGGGAATCGGATCGCGGACGCCGGCCTCCCGGAACCCTTTGAGACGGAGCTGGCACGAATCGCAGACGCCGCACGCCTTCGGACGGCCGTGGTAGCAGGACCAGGTGAGCTCCCATGGCACTCCGAGCTCGACGCCTCTCCGCACGATGTCCGCCTTCGTCATCCGGATCAGCGGCGTGCGGATCTCGACAGGATCGCCCTCGACCCCTCGTTTCGTCCCGAGGCGCGCGACGTGCGCGAACGCCTCGTAGTACTCCGGGCGGCAGTCCGGATATCCGGCGTAGTCGTAGGAGTTCGCCGCAATGTAGA
>DASPXQ010000059.1:0-19714 GCA_035637195.1 Thermoplasmata archaeon
CGCCGCGCGTTGCGCGAGCACGTTCACGCCGAGGACGTTCGTGTCGTACTTCCTCAGGGCCTTGATCGCGTCGGGCGGCCCGAGGATCGCGCCGATTCGCATGCCCGCGAGGCCGGGGCCCTTGCTGAAGGAGTACGACAACAAGGTCTTCTCCGGGTAGAAGTCCGTCGCCAGGACATGGTCCGGATTGAAATCGCGGTAGGTGATGTCGTCGATCAGCCACAGGCCGTGGTCCTTCGCGATTTCCGCGAGGCCCTTCACCTGTGAGCGCGCGTACCCCGAGCCGAGCGGGTTGTTCGGGTCGATGACGAGGAGCATCTTCGTCGCGGGCGTCAGCGACTCGAGGGCGAGTTCGGGCGTGAGGACGAACGGCTTGCGGTAGATGTCCGCTTCGACCGCGCGAGCGCCCGCCATCGCGACCTGGTCATGGATCGGGAGGAACGCGGGGTCGGTCGAGAGGGCCTCGTCGCCCGCCTGTAAGAGGGCGCGGGTCGCGATGTACTCGCCTTCGATCCCTCCGTTCGTGAGGATCATGTCGGCCTCGTCGACGTGGAGATCCTCCTTAATCGCTTCCGAAAGCCCGAAGATGCCGGCCTTACACGGATAGAGGTTGAACTCGCGATCGTCCGCGCTCCGCCGGATGGCGTCGAGGATGGCGGGGTGAACCGGCAGCGTGTTCGTGTTCTGAGACATCCACGCGACTTCCTTGCGATGCTCGTGCGCGAACTCGAAGTTGTCCTTCGACGTCATGGGCGTCCCTTCGACCTCGAGCGACCGAGGCGCTTACGCTTCATATCCGTTACGGTCTGCAGCGCATGACTCAGCCGATGATTCCGGTCCTGCGGGCACTCACGCACGGAGGAAGAAAGCCTTAAGGCGGTCGTGGGGATAGGCCGCGGCGCGGGCTCGTGGTCTAGCGGCTATGACATCGCCTTGACATGGCGAAGGTCACCGGTTCGAATCCGGTCGAGCCCACTCGACTTACGATTGCGGGCTGCTCGCCGCCATATCTTTATCTCGGACGTTCGAGTTCGTAACGCGGCATGGCCGACGTCGTGAGCGTGCGCGACCTGACGAAGTCGTACGGCGATGTTCGCGCCGTGGACGGCATCTCGTTTTCCGTCGGCAAGGGCGAGGTCTTCGGCATCGTCGGCCCGAATGGGGCCGGCAAGACGACGACGTGGGAGATCCTCGAAGGCCTCCGTCACGCGGACAAGGGCGAGGTGCGCGTCGCGGGACTCGACCTCCGCAAGGACCGGCGCAAGCTGCGCGAGCTGATCGGCGTCCAGCTGCAGGCGACCGCGTTGTTCGAGCGGCTCACCTCCCGCGAGACCCTCGAGGTGTTCGGGGCCATGTATGCGCGGAGCCTGCCAGCCGACGAACTCCTGACGCTCGTCAACCTGGAGGAGAAAGCGGACGAGTGGACGGAGAAACTTTCCGGGGGGCAGAAGCAGCGGCTCGCGGTCGCGCTCGCCCTCGTGAACGATCCGGAGGTGGTGTTCCTCGACGAGCCCACGACGGGCCTCGATCCGCAGGCGCGTCGGAGCCTCTGGGACGTCATCACGAAGCTCCGCGACACCGGGAAGACGACGATGCTCACGACGCACTACATGGAAGAGGCGGAACGCCTCTGCCACCGGGTCGGCGTCATGGACCACGGGAAGATCCTCGCCCTCGATGAGCCCGCCCAGCTCATCCGGAACCTCGGGCAGCGCGACGCGGTCGAGTTCGCATCGAACGGGGATTCGTCCGGGTTCGGCACGCTGCCCGGCGTCGAGGAGATCAACATCGAGGACGGCCGCGTGACGCTCTACACACGAAAACTCGAGACGACGCTCACCGCCGTGTTCGAATACGCGCGCACCCACGCGTTGCCCGTCGAGGACTTCCGCGTCCGGAACGCGTCCCTGGAGGACGTCTTCCTCCAGATGACGGGGAGGCGGATCCGCGAATGAAGCTGCCCCTGGGATTCCACAAGTGGGTGGGCGCGAACCTGCGCATGTTCTTGCGGGACCGCGCGACCCTCGTCTGGGCGATCCTCTTCCCGATCATCTTCATGGGCCTCCTCGGCCTCGGTTTTGGGCGCACGGACCCCGTGTCGTTCCACGTCGGCATGATGGACGACGACGGGTCCGCATGGTCGACGGCCCTCTGGACCACCTTCGCGAACAAGTCCCTACCGTTCAAGATCACGAACTACACGGATCAGGGCTCCGGGCTCTCAGCGGTGAAGGCCGGTACGCTGGACATCCTCGTCATCGTGCCGCAGGGCTTCGGTGCCTTCATGGACAACCAGACGTCCCCGACCGGGGACAAGAACGGCACCCTCGCCCTGATCGCGTACTGGGGGATCGACGAGCGAGGCTCCGGCCAAGTCGCCCTCCAGACCGTCCGCGAGGTCTCCGACGCCTTTTTCCGCGCGGCCACGAACAGTTCGACGACCCTCGGCGTGGCCCCAGAGTCGGTGAACGCGCAGTCGCTCGACTACATCGACTTCCTCGCGCCCGGGATCACGGCGATGGCGATCATGCAGAGCGGGGTGTACGGCCTCGCCCTCTTCATCGTGTCGTCCCGCGAGAAGCGGATCCTGAAGCGGCTTCACGCAACGCCGGCGGGCGCGGCGTACATCCTCGCCGGGCGCATCGTCCCTGCGCTGCTGATCAGCCTCGTCCAGCTGGGCCTGCTGCTGTCCCTCGCCGTCTTCGCCTTCGGCGTGCATATCGTTGGGAACATCCTCGTCCTGATCGTGGCGGCGTTGTTCGGCGCGTTCGTGTTCATCTCCCTCGGCTTCTTCGTCTCCTCCGTGTCCAGGAGTGCGGACAGCGCGGAGAACCTCACGGGCCTCGTGACGTTCCCGATGTTCTTCCTCGGCGGCGTGTTCATCCCGATCGAGCGGCTCCCCCAGGCGGTCCAAATCCTCGCGTACATGATGCCGCTGACGTACTTCTCCGATGCCCTTCGCGCCGTCATGATCCGCGGGGCCGGCTTCGCGGAGATTGCGGTGGACCTCGGAACCCTCGGGCTCTTCGCCGCGGTCGTGTTCGGCCTCGCGGTCAAGCTCTTCCGCTGGGAGTGAGTCGCGGACGCCTCAAACCGCGTCCGTCTTCGCGATCGTGCGCACGATGCCGAGCGCCAGCCGGCCGAAGATCGGATTGACGTTCTCCCCCGTCTTGGCGCTGGCCCACATCGCGAACCCGCCGTACCGCTCCGCCTTCTGCTGCGGCTCGTTCTCGTCGTAGAGGACCATGACCTGGTCCTTGAGGTCCGCCTTGTTGACGACGATCGCGAGGGGGACCTCGCCGCTGATCACGAACGACCGCCGGATCCACTCGTCGAGCGCTTCGAAGGTCGAGTAGCGGGTCACGTCGCAGACCGCGATGAGGCCCTGCGCGCCGCGCAGGTACTCCTGATGGAGCGTTTCCAGGTACGATCGCTCGCCGATTAGGTCCCAGATGCTCAGCTGGACCTCGAGCTGCTTCGACGGATCCGTCTTGTGCGTGAGCCAGATTCGCTTCAGGCTCACCTTGCTGCCAAGCGTCGAGATGTATCGGTCCTCGAAAGCGTCCTCGACGTATCGCCGGATCAAGGAGGTCTTGCCGACGGCGGCCTCGCCGATCAGGCAGATTTTCGCCTTGAGGATGCCGCTGAGTTCCAAGCGCGCGCGAGTCGGTCTTCCTCGGGTATGAAGGCTGTGCCTTCGTTATCGGGGCTGAGAGAGCGAACCGCGCGGAGCCGCGACCCCGTGGTCCTACGCTCGGTGGCGCAACACACGGCCCGCAAGGACTCCGGTCGGCCGCCCCCCGTCGACCTCGACGGACCCGTTGACGAGCACCCAGTCGATCCCCTCCGGGTAGCCGTGAGGATAGTTCTCGAACGGATGCGTGTGCGGCCACAGGTTCGTCGCCCGGTCCCGCACCCGCGAAAGGTCGAACACGACGACGTCGGCCGCGAAACTCTCCCGCAACAGCCCGCGGTCCGTGAGGCCGAGGCGTGCGGCGGGCATCCCGATCATCTTGTGAATCGCGTCTATCGCACCCTGCGCCTTTCCGGGGATCAACGATCCATGCCGGCGCTTCGTCCCGCCTCGCTCTCTCTTGATCGGAGTTGTTTCGCATTTCGAAAAGCGTTCAATTCGCCTTATGTGGGCCTGAGGAGACTCCCGAGCCAAAGGGAGACGTGGAAAACATGATTTCGATTCCAATCGCCGCCGCAATCGGCGCGACCATTGGGGCCATCGGACTCGGAGTGGCGTCTGCCGCGACAGGCGATGTGACGGGCCTCGGCGTAGCCCTGGGACACATCCCGAGCGGGACGCACGGCTTCGATGTCGTCTCGGCAGTCGCCAATGCGCTCGCTGGAGGGGCCGCGGGTGGCGGAATCGGCGCGGCCGTTGCCGCAATCGCGAAGGCGCTGGCCGCGCATTAGCTGCCATCGAAGCGGGATATCCGAAGGGGATCATGCCCAATTGGGCATAGCCGCTGCATCCCGTACGACGGCCTCCATGGCCCTGATAAATTGCGGATCCGCGTTCAAGGACTCCGCTCGTTCGAATCGCATCCCAAGATCCCGCGCACGAGCCCTCGCCTCGATATCGAGATCGTACAGAATCTCGAGATGATCCGAGACGAAGCCGAAGGGCACCACGAGGACCGCTTGCTCCCCGGCAGCACCGAGATCGTTTAGGACGTCGTCGAGCGGTGGTCCCAGCCACGAATCTCCACTTCGTCCCGCGCTCTGATAGCAGAGCCGGGCGCGGACGGGCGGGAGTTGTTTCGAGATCGCCGCCATCGTCTGCTGGAGTTCTCGCTCGTACGGGTCCCCTTCCGCCATGATTTTCTGCGGGAGGCTGTGGGCCGTGAACAAAACGGAGGGATCGCCGAAGCCATCCCCGGCAAGTCTCGTGAGCGCCTGACGCGCCTTGTTCGCGTACGCATCGATGAGTTCGCGGCAGTCGTGCCAACTCTCGACGTGCGCCAATTCGAACGTCGCTCCGGATCGCGTGATCGCGTTGTCCAGATCCGCGAAATATGCGCCCACGCTCATCTTGGAATAGTAAGGAGTGAGACAGATGGCCACGACGCGATGCACGTGGTCGTCACGGATGCGGGCCACGGTCTCGCGGACGTACGGAGACCAATGGCGCATTCCCACGTAGCACCGAAACGCGTCGGTTCCGCGATTCAGTCGGGCCTCCAAGGCCTGGGCTTGCTCCAAGGAAATCCCGAGGAGGGGCGACTTTCCGCCGATGCGACGGTACCGTTCGCGGAACTCCTCGACCATCTGCTTCGGCGTCGGTCGTCCGTGGCGGACGTTGAGGAGGAACGGCTCGACCGCGTCCAACGAGTCCGGGCCCCCGAGGGCCATCAGCAAGACTCCGATTCGGTCGTTCTCCATGGGCTCACCGCCGCGACGTCTCGTGGACCAGCTCAACGAGCCCTCGCAGGTGATCCTGCGGCGTCGACGCGAGGACGCCATGGCCCAAATTGAACACATGGCCCGGTCGGCCATTCGCCCGTTCGAGCACCTCCCGCGCGGCGGCCATCCAATCGTCTGGCGGGCCCAAGAGAGCGGCCGGATCGAGGTTCCCCTGGATCCCGACGTCGTCGCCGATTGCCACCCAAGCGCGGTCCAGCGCGATGCGCCAGTCGACGCCGATCACGTCGCCCCCGGCCTCTCGGAACGCGTCCAAGAACCCCGCCGTTCCCGTCCCGAAGTGGATTGTTGGGACGCCCGTCTCGCGAATTCCGCGGAACAGCTTTCGGGTGTACGGTTGCACGCGCTCGCGGTAATCCCCCGGATTCAACGCGCCGACCCAGCTGTCGAACAGCTGGAGGGCCTGCGCACCCGCGTCCGCCTGGAAGCGCAGGAACGCCGCCATCCCGTCAGCGAGGAGCTCCATCAGTCGCGTCCAGTCGTCTTGCCGTTCGTGCATGAACCGTTTCGTGGCCTCGAAGTCGCGGGAGGCGCCGCCTTCGATCAAATAACTGGCGAGGGTGAACGGCGCGCCCGCGAACCCGATCAGCGGCACGTCGAGTTTCGCGCGGAGCCGCGCAATCGTCTCCCGGACGAAGGGCAGTCCCCGTTCCGGGTCCAGGGGACGGAGCCGGTCCACGTCCTCGCCGGTGCGGATCGGTGGGTCGATTACGGGGCCCACGCCATCGTCGATTCGGACCGCAACGCCCATCGCCTCCAGAGGGATCAGGAGGTCACAGAACAGGATCGCGGCGTCGACGCCGAGTTCGCCGACCGGTTGGCGGGTCACCTCGGCTGCGATCGCCGGGGTCTTCGCGATTTCGAGGACGCCGTGTTCCCGTCGGACCGCCCGATACGACGGCGACGAACGGCCGGCTTGACGCATGAACCAGACCGGTGTGCAGTCTACGGGCTCCCGCCTACACGCCCGGAGGAATCGGTCGTTCATCCTCGCAACTCCCGGAACGCGTCGGCAAACGCCTCGACGGTCCGATCGATCGCATCGGGCCCGTGGGCGCCGGAGACGAATACGGTCTCGAACGGGGCGGGCGGGAGGTAGACACCGCGCGCCACGAGGGACCAGAACAGACGGGCGTACGCCGAGCCGTCGGACGACTTCGCATCCGCAAAATTCCGGACCGGGCTGTCACCGAGGAAGAGACCGAGCATGGAGCCGACCCGCTGGATTCGTAGCGCCACGCCGGCGTCCGCGGCCGCATCGTCGATTCCCCTCTCTAACGCCGCGGACCTCCGTTCGAGTTGGACGTAGAGACCTCGGTTCAAGCGGCGGAGCGCCGCCAAGCCCGCGGCCATCGCGATCGGGTTCCCTGCGAGGGTGCCCGCTTGGTAGACCGGTCCGAGCGGCGCGACCACTTCCATGATGTCCCGTCGCCCGCCGTACGCCCCGATGGGGAGGCCGTGCCCCAAGACTTTCCCGAGGCAGGTGAGGTCCGGCCGGACACCGAATCGCTCTTGGGCTCCCCCTCGGGCGAGGCGGAAGCCCGTGATGACCTCGTCGAACACGAGGAGGGCGCCGGCTTGATCGACGAGGTCTCTCAATCCAGGAAGGAATCCGGGTTCCGGCGGGACCACGCCCATGTTCCCTGCGACGGGCTCGACGATGACCGCCGCGATGGCGTCTCCATGGCGGCGGAAAAGGTCCTTCACCGTGCCGAGGTCGTTGTACGTCGCGAGGAGCGTGTCTTGGATCGCGCCTTGCGGGACGCCTCTCGATGCGGGCAGCCCCGCGGCCGCGATCCCGGAACCTGCCCTTGCGAGGAACGGATCCGCGTGGCCGTGGTAGCTGCCCTCGAACGTCACGATGCGATCGCGGCCGGTGAACCCGCGTGCAGCGCGAACGGCCGACATCGTTGCTTCCGTCCCCGAGCTGACGAACCGGAGGAGATCGATCGACGGGACGAGTCGCTTGACGGCCTCCGCGAGCCGGACCTCGGCTTCCGTGGCGGCCCCGAAGCTCGTGCCCTGTCCCGCAGCGTCGCGAACGGCCTTCGTGATCGACGGTTCGGAGTGGCCCAGGAGGAGCGCCCCCCAAGAGCCGCAATAGTCGAGGTACCGCCGTCCGTCCGCGTCTTCCATCCAAGGCCCGCGACCGCGCACGATGAACCGGGGCGTCCCGCCGACCGCGCGGAAGGCGCGGACGGGACTGTCGACCCCGCCGACCAAACTCCGCTGCGCGCGGGCGAAGAGCCGCTCGGATCGCGGCGCCCGGACGATCGGCGGTTCGAGGTTCGTCACGTCAACGCCCCAACGCGTCGAGCATGTGCTCCGGAGTCGACAGGATGCAGGTGAAGATTGGCGTCTCCCGTTCCGTGTACCGGCTCGCCTCGCTCGAGCGGAGTTCCATCACGAGGTCCAAGAAGTCGAGCGGTTCGTCCGATTCGAACGCCAAGACGAACTCCTGGTCGTCGAGGCCGAACGAGTAACCGGTGTGAATCTGGACGGACGGGTACTTGTGGCCGACCCGGAAGTGCTCCCGCATGATCTCTTGCCGTCGTTCGAACGGGATCGAGTACCACTCCCGTTTCTTGACGAACGGGTAGACGAAGAGATAGCGGCTCCCGCGGGGCATCGGCTTGCGGCCTAGACCGTCTTGGCCGGCATGTGCATGGCCCCCCAGGTAGGAAGACCGCTTCGTCGCGGCGAGGTATGCGTACATCGTGTCGAGGTAGTGTCCGAGTTCGGTCGAGGACACGCGGCGCGCCATCTCGACGAACGTCTCGAGGCGCGGATCGAAGGCCCACGTCATGAAATCGGCGTCCGCGCGGATCCCGTGAAGCGAGTAGCACCGGAGCGTGACTTCCTCCTCGAACTCGTGCAGGAGCTGCACGAATTCCGACCGGTGTTTCTTCTTCGTCTCGTCCGGGAGGCGTCGCCATTCCGCCTGGACCCTGTAGAACGTGTACTTCAGGAACTCGCGGTCCGCTCCCGCTTCGCTCGGCTCTTCAGTCTCGGTCAAGGCCTTTCCTCCGCTCCCACTCGGCCACCGCCTTCGCGTGGTACGTGATGACGAGATCGGCCCCCGCGCGACGGATCGCGGTCAGGATCTCGTTGACCGCCGCGCGTTCGTCGAGCCAACCGTTCGACGCCGCAGCTTTCACCATCGCGTACTCGCCGCTGACCGAATACGCCGCCAGCGGAGCGTCGAACCGCTCGCGGGCCGCTCGGATCACGTCGAGGTAGGCGAGCGCCGGCTTGACCATCACGACGTCCGCGCCTTCCTCGAGGTCCAGGGCGATTTCCCGCATCGCCTCGCGGAGGTTCGCCGGATCCATCTGGTAGCCGCGTCGATCGCCGAAGCGCGGGGTGGATTCTGCGGCGTCCCGGAACGGTCCGTAGAATGCGGACGCGTGCTTCGCGGCGTACGCCAGGATGATCGTCTCGGAGAACCCCTCGCGGTCCAGAGCGGTGCGGATCGCGCGGACCTGTCCGTCCATCATCGCGCTAGGCGCGACGACGTCGGCGCCCGCGCGGGCGAGGCTGACCGCGGTTCGGGCGAGCAGCTCGACCGATGCGTCGTTGTCTATGCGCCCGTCCACGACGACGCCGCAATGTCCGTGGTCGGCGTACTCGCACAGGCAGACGTCCGCCATCGCCACGATGTCGGGCGCCTCCGCCTTGATCGCCCGGAGGGCTTTTTGGACGACTCCGGTGTCCGAGTACGCGCCGCGCGCTCGCTCGTCTTTGGACGCGGGAACGCCGAAAAGGAGAAGGCCCTTCAGCCCGAGGTCCGAGAGGGTGGCCGCTTCGGCGGCCGCCTCGGGCACCGTGAGCCGACGGAACCCCGGCAATGACGGGACCGTCGGGTCGATCCGGTCATCCTCCCGCACGAATAGCGGCGCGATGAGCTGGGAGACCTCCCAGCGCGTCTCGCGAATCAGATCGCGGATCGCTGCGGTCCGCCGCAATCGGCGGGGCCGCCGGGCGAGGGTCGTCACCTCAACCACGAGCCGGCACCTCCCGGAGCGCGCGCACGAGTCCGGGCACCGTGTGCTCGCGAGCCACCTTGGCGACGCGGAATCCGCCCGCCTGCGCGGCCTCCGCGGTCACCGGCCCGATGCACGCGACCTCCGCATGGTCTTGCAACGCAACGACGTACTGCCGTGGCAGGAGCGTGATGAGGTTCTGCACCGCCGAACCACTCGTGAAGACGACCAAGTCGATCCCGTCCGCCGCGGGAAGGCGCGAGCGATCGGGCGAGGAAGGCCGCGCCTCGTACGCGTCGACCTCGTCGACGTGGGCGCCTCCCGCCCGGAGCCGATCGGCGAGGGCCCGTCGAGCGAGGCTCGACCGGAGGAGCAGTACACGTCGGCCGGGCAACGGCCCGAGGACGTCCGAGATCGCGTCCGTCCGGAACTCGCCGGGCATCGCATCAACGGGGAGGCCTTCCGACTCCGCGACGGCCTTCGTGGCGGGCCCCACGGCTGCGATTCGCGGGGGCCGCGTACGCAGCTCGAGCCGCAAGGCCCGCGCTCGCTCGATCGTCGCTCGCACTCCGTTCGTGCTCGTGAAGATGACCCAATCGTTGGACCGCCAAGTCCGAAGAGCTCTATCGAGCTCGGGGCGATTGGGCGCGGGAGCGATTCGCACGGTCGGGAACGGGATGGCGTCCGCCCCCGCACGCCGCAAGGCGGTCGCAATCGCCTCCGCGCGCTCTTCGCTGGCGACGACGAGGATCGTCCGGCCCGCGAGAGGCCGTTCGGTCACCCCATCGCCTCCAGGATCTCGCGAGCACCGCCGTCCCGCAGGCGGCGCGCCGCTTCCTTGACAGCTTTCGTCCCATCGGCCGCGGTCTCCCGCACCGACGCGCGGACGACCCGACCTCCATCGGGGGACGCGACCACGGCGCGAAGGTCCATTCCCCCGTTCGCGAAAGTCGCGAGCGCGCCGAACGGCACGTTGCATCCCCCTCCGACGGCGGCGCTGAGCGCCCGTTCCACGTCGACCGCCTTCCGGGCGAGCGGATCCTCAATTCCCGCGACGAGTCGCTTCGTGCGCGAATCGTCGGCCCGCGCCTGAACCGCCAAGGCTCCTTGGCCCGGCGCCGGGGTCACGAGGTCGGGGTCGATCGGCTCGATGTACGGACGCGTGACACGCAGCCGATGGAGCCCCGCCGCGGCGACGACGACCGCGTCCAGATCCTTCGCCTCGAGGCTCCTCAACCGCGTCCCGACGTTCCCATGGAGTTCCACGATTTCGAGCTCGGGGCGGAGCGCGAGCAGCTGCGCACGACGGCGTAGGCTGCTCGTGCCGACGCGGGTCCCCGCGGGCAGGTCCATGAGGGCGCGGGGTTCGCTGGCCACGAGAACATCGCGGGGATCCGCGCGGGGCGGGACCGCCGCTAGGACGAGCCCGTCCACGGGTTCGGTGGGCACGTCCTTCAGACTGTGCACGGCAACGTCGATCCGGTCCTCGAGGAGCGCTTCCTCGATTCGTTTCGTGAACGCACGTTTCCCATCGAGAGACGTGCCCAGATCGGACCGGTAGCCTTCGTCTCCGTGCGTCTTGACCAGCACTATCTCCATCTGGATGTCCGGCTGGGTACGGCCTAACTCGGCGATGACTTCGTTCGCCTGCGCCCTGGCGAGCGGGCTCCCGCGGGTGCCCACACGGAGGGTCCCGCTCATCGGCGTCCCCCCGAGGTGTCGCCGTCGTCGAGGAGATTCTCGATTAACCCGTCGCGGCCCTCGGCTTGGAGCCGTCGCGCGAGTTCCGTGGGTGCGTGAAGAAGCCGGTTCACGAGCCGGTTCGACATCTTCTCGAGGATCTCGCGTTCATCGCGCGTGGCGCCAGGGATCCGCGTGAGGGCAGACCGGACCTCCAATTGCCGAACGTGTTCGGCGGCACGCCTCAGTGCTGCGACCGGGTCCGAACTCCGGGGCCACAAAGACTCGAGGGCGGCCTCCGCCTCGGCTCGGATCGCCCCGTCGACACGGGCCAGCGCGGCCGGATCGGGAGGAGGGCCCGCCCAAGGGCTCAGATCGTCAACGGTCACGATGCGCACGCCACGAATCCGGGCGGCGGACGGATTCACATTCCGTGGCACGCCCAAGTCGATGATCCAGAGGAGACGGTCGCGGGACGCGCACGCCTGAGCCAAGACTCGCGCGCCGAGGACTCGCCGCTTTGCCGAAGTCGCGGCGATCAGCACGTCCGTCTTCGGGAGAACCTGCGGCATCTCCGAGAGCCGCACGGCGCGACCCGCGAGCCGCTGGGCGATCCGCCTCGCCTTCGCGTAGTCGCGGTTGACGACCGTGATGCTCGTGTCCTCCGGGAGAGCAGCCGCCGCGAGTTGGCCCATCTTCCCGCTGCCCAACAGGGTGACGCAGGCCCTAGGGATGCGGATGACTTCGCGTACGTACCGGACGGCCGCGTGGCTCGCGGAGGCGGGTCGACCGTCGAGGCCCGCGAGGCGCCGGAGGCGCGGGGCCGTTCGCGCGGCGCGGACGAAGAGGTCCGCGAGGGGGCCGTCCCACCGCGTCGGTCGCTGTTCCGCGGCTCGTCGAAGCTGGTCCGCAATTTGGCTCTCGCCTAACGCGACCGAGTCCAACCCAGTTGCAACGCGGAACAAATGGATGGCGGCGTCTGGCCCTGCCAATTTGTAGGTGTACCCGCTCCCGGCCTCGAGTCCGAACATGCGATTGAGAGCGGACCTCGCCGCGTCCGGATTTGAGGTCGCAGCGTATGCCTCCATGCGGTTGCATGTGCTCAAGAGGATGAAATCGTCGAAGAGCTCGCCGGACTCGCGAGACGACGCGATCCCCGAATACGTGATGCGCCGGAGGAGGGATTCCCGGATATCGAGCGGACACGTACGGTGGTTCGCCCCAACGAGGACCAAGTGCCGCGGCTCGGATTCGTTTGGGGCGGGACTTGCCGGACGCGACGCCATCCGATCTGGGCGGTCGAGCCGGGGTCTCTATTTGAACGTGCCCTCTCAGGATTATCATCAATCCGATGATAATGCTGAACGCGATCGACGCCTCGGCTCTGCTAGTCGAGACATCGTTCGACTTGGCCCAGGACACGGTCTGGCGGGAGATTCGATTCCGAATCTCATCGGATCGGCTCTCTCGTTCCCGGCATGCTGCGGTCCAGGCCTGGGTCCGCCCGGAAGAAACGGTTTATAGTATGCGCGCCTTCGGACGCACAGACATATCGATATCATGCAGATGTGGGAGGAAGAGCTCCAAGCGTTTCGGCGGCGGACGAGGAAATCCGCGCGCGCTTGGGAGGCCGCGAAGCGGTTCATCCCCTCCGGTGTGAGCAGCAACTACCGCCTCGTCGACCCATACCCGCTCTACGTTCGTCGGGCGAAAGGCTCGCGCCTCTGGGACGCGGACGACAACGAGTACGTCGACTTCAACATGGCCTTCGGCGCCCTCGTCGCGGGCCACAGCCATCCCGTCCTCGCGAAGGCGATGCGGGAGCGCGTGTCGAACGGCACGATCTTCGGGCACGAGTCCGTCGATGCGGGCCCGCTCGCCGAGCACATCTGCAAGCGCTTCCACGTGGACCGCCTGAAGTTCTCGATGACCGGCCTCGACGCGACGCTCTTCTCGGTCCGCCTCGCGCGCGCGGTCACGGGCCGGCGGCGGATCCTGAAGTTCGAAGGCTGCTACCACGGCTCCCACGACGCGCTCATGGTCTCGATCAAGCCGCGCCGGGAGGTCTCGGGGGATCCGCGGCGTCCGAACCCCGTGTCGTCGTCGAAGGGCCTCCTGAAGGAACTCGTCGAGACCGCGGTCGTCGCGCCGTTCAACGACCTCGCATCGACGGAGGCGATCGCGACCGAGCACGCGGACGACATCGCCGGGATTATCCTGGAGCCCGTGCCGATGAACATGGGATACGTCCATCCGGAACTGGGATTCCTCGAAGGCTTGCGGGCCCTCGCCGACCGGATCGGCGCGGTCCTGATCTTCGACGAGGTCAAGACCTGCGGCAAATGGTACGGCGGCGCGGAGGAGGCCTTCGGCGTCGCCCCGGATGTGAAGGTGCTCGGCAAGGCGATCGGTGGCGGCTTCCCTCTCGCCGCGGTCGGGGGAAAGGCGTCGATCATGGACCAGGTCATCCCGGGCCAGATCGCCCACGCGGGCACCTTCAACGCGAACCCGCTCAGCGTGTCCGCCGGACTCGTGACACTGACGAAGATCCTCACGAAGGCGGGCGTGCAGCATGCGCAGCGGATCGGGACGTCACTCGCGAAAGGATACATCGACATCGTGCGCGATCATCGGCTCGCGGTGAAAGTCCAGTACGGGGGGATCAGCGGTACGGTGCACTTCACGCGGGCCGCCGTCACGGACTGGCGGTCCTTCCAGGACGTCGACGTCGGTCGGTGGTGGGGCTACTTCACCGCGATGCTCAACCGCGGAATCATCCCGATGGCGACTGGACCGGACGAACAGTGGACGACCTCCGTCGCGCACACGAAGGCGGACGTCGACGCGCACCTCGACGCGTTCGAGGACGTCGCGGAAATCCTGAAGCACGCCCAGGCGGAGATGGCGCTCGTGGAAGCCGTGTGAGGTTCGGAAAGGCAGGACGGTGCCGATACGCCGCGTCGCAAGTATGGTCGGATGATCAAGCCGCTCCCGGTGATGAAGGCGGAGAAGTGCCGCTTCTGCAAAGCAGGGAGGCCGTGCCCGATCCACAAGGACGAGACTAGGGCTTCTCCGCGATGACGAGGCACGCGGACCAGTTCAATCGCTCGTAGCGGACGTCTCCGAACCCCGCCGAGGCGAAGATCTCCTGATAATCGTGCGCCGACAAGACGCGGACGAACGCGGCAAGGAGGAGCGTCGCCGGCGACAGGAGGACGACCCGCCCTCCGGATCGTAACAGTTCCGCGGCGAGCCTCGCGGCCATCCGCGGATCCCGCATGTAATAGAAGGAGCCCGCAAAGACGATCGTATCGAAGTCGGGGCCGCGGAACGGAAGCCGCATGAAGTCGGCACGCACTAACGCCCCGCGGTATCGCGCGCGACGCAGCATCTCCATCGATAGGTCAATTCCGACCGCGTCGGCAAGGTGTCCCGTGGTGAACCCCGTACCCACGCCGACATCGAGGACGCGCATGCCGCGGATTGCGGACCGGACGCGTTCCAGCCACACCCGCTTGTAGATCCGCGCGTTGATCCGATCGTACCAGGGCGCCATGCGGTCGAAGAACCGACGCGCCTTCGCGGCTCCTTGGACGACGGGCACAACCCTTGGAATGCCCGCCTCGATTTGAAGGCGCGCCCGTGCGGAAAAGAATATATCGGCCGCCCCGCGTTGGCGACGACGAGCGGCATGGCGAAGGCCGTCACGAAGTCCGTCGGCCTCGAGGCGCGCACGAATGCCTCGAGGGCCTACGCCGACCGCGCGCGGAAATCGCTACCCGGCGGCGTCACGGCGAATGTGAAGTACTTCGACCCGTACCCGATTGCGATGAAAAAGGCGAACGGCTGTCGCCTCTGGGATCTCGACGGGAACGAGTACATCGACTATTGCCTATCCTTCGGACCGCTCATCCTGGGCCACGGTCACCCGCGCGTGACGAAGGCGATCCGTGAGGCGATGGCGTCTGCGGGCACCACGATGTTCGGGACGCCGCACGAGCTCGAGGCGACGTACGCGGAGCGCCTCCTTCGGATCTTCCGCCGGGACGGCAAGTTGCGCTTCACGGTCTCCGGGACCGAGGCGACCGTCCACGCCGTGCGCGCGGCGCGAGCGTACCGCCAGCGGCCGATGATTGCGAAGTTCGAGGGGCACTACCACGGCGGCGTCGACGAATTCCTCGTGAGCCACGCGCCGTCGAAAGCGGAGACGGACCGCGGACTCCGCCCCGTGGCCGGATCGCGCGGCACGCCGGCCCACGTGCTCGAGAACACGCTCGTGCTACCGTTCAACGATTTCGCCGAGACCGAGGCGCGGATCCGCAGTCACGCGGATCGCCTCGCCTGCGTCATCATGGAGCCCGTCGAGCGATCGTACATCGCGCCCGATCCGGAGTTCCTCCGAGGAGTCCGGGAGATTACGGCTCGGAACGACATCCCGCTGATTTTCGACGAGGTGATGAGCGGCTTCCGCGTCGCGTTCGGCGGTGCCCAGCATGCCTACGGGGTGACGCCGGACCTCACGTGCTTGGGGAAGGTCATCGGCGGCGGCCTGCCCTGCGGCGCGTTCCTCGGTCGCTCGGACATCCTCGAGCTCGTGGATCCCCGATCGGGCGAGTTCTTCCACAGCAGCACGTTCGCCGGATATCCGCCCGCGATGGCGGCCGGGATGGCGACGCTCGATGAGCTCGAGGCGCCCGGGGCGTTCGAAGGCCTCCTCGAGAAGACGCGGAATCTAGCCGCCGGATTCGAGCGGATCGTCGCGCAACGGCACGTCCGCGCTCGCGTTCCGCGGGTCGGTACGGTATTCTCGATACTCTTCCTAGACGGCGTCATCCGGAACTATCGCGACACGCTCCGCGATGATCCGAAGAAACGAAAGGCCCTCGACCTCGGGTTGCTCGAACGGGGGATCTTCGTCAAGCCCGCGAAGCCGTTCTACCTCTCGACCGCTCACGACGACGCCGCGATTCGCCAGACGATTGAAGCGCTGGACGACGCCCTGCAGGCCGCGTAATTACCTGCGTGCCGCAAGGCCCATGACCTTCCGGGTCTCCTCCGGCGTCGCGACCTCCCGTTGCAGGTCCTCGGCGAGACGTCGCGCGCGTGCGACGAGTTCCTCGTTCCGAGCGAGGACGCCCTTTCGCAGATAGACGTTGTCCTCGAGACCGACGCGGACGTGTCCGCCCATCACGATGGCCATAGTCGTCATGGGCAACTGCATCCGCGACATGCCCGCGACGACGTAGGTCGCGCGGGGCGGGAGCTGGCTCGCCATGTAAATGAGATTCTCGGGGGTCGCCGGGATGCCGCCGTCGACGCCCATCACCAGCTGGAAATGCGCGGGCTCTTTCACCAGTCCGGCCTCAATCAGCTTCTGCCCCTGCTGGATGAATCCGACGTCGAACGCCTCGATTTCCGGTTTGATGCCCATGTCGAGCATCGTCTTCGCGAGGAACTGCACGGTCTCGACGGAGTTGACGTAGACGACGGAGGGCTTGCGGCCTGCAAAGTTCAGCGAGCCCGTCGTCAGGCTTCCCATCTCCGGATTCGTCTTGAGCGGTGCGGCGCGGTCCGCGTCCGTGACGCCTGCGATGCCGCTCGTCGAGGTCATCACGACCAACTTCGTTCGCTGGCGGATCTTGTCGACGGTCTCCTTGAAGATCTCGAAGCGGGACGTGGGCCGTTCATTCTCGTCGCGGCAGTGAACGTGGATGATCGAAGCGCCTTCCTGTTCGCACCGGTATGCGGTCTCCGCGATCTCGTCCGGCGTCACGGGCACGTGCGGGGTGTCTTTCTTGCGGGGGACGGACCCTGTCGGGGCGACCGTGATGACGAGCTTCTCCATCGTCTTTCAGCCCGTCCCCGCTACGCGACCTCGGTAGGTAAGCGTTTTGCCGCGACCGCTACGCGAAGAGGTGACACGAGACCTTCGTGTCGGCCGTCACGTCCTTGAGTTCCGGCTCGGTGAAGTCGTGGAGGGACACGCGCACGCCGTCCCCGAGTCGTTCGATGGAACGGATCGCCTTCAGGGCGCGGACGTCCTCCGACCGATGCGACACGAGGTCGCGGAGCGTTGACTCGGCCCCTGGAGGCGCCCTCGGCATCGTGAATGCGCGCGCGCCGTCCGGCGTCGCGGTCGCGAACAACGATCCGGTCGACAGGCCCGCAACGAGGCCTTTGAGGTCGCCGAGCACCTCGTCCGACGTCCACCCGCATCGCTCGAAGGCGACCGGGCACCGCGGATGGAACCGGCACCCGGGCGGGATCGCGGACGGATCCGGTCGCTCCCCCTTCAGGATGATCCGCTCGCGCCGACGATCCGGGTCCGGCACCGGCACGACGGAGACGAGCGCCTTCGTGTACGGGTGCCGGGGATTCTTGATCAGCTCGCGGGTCGGCCCCTGCTCGACGATCTTCCCGAGGTACATGACGCCGATGCGGTCGGCGAGGACCCACGCGAGGGAGAGGTCGTGCGTGATGAACAGGTACGTGAGGCCTTTCTTCTCGCGGAGCTCTAGGAGCAGCTCGAGGATTTCCGTGCGAATCGACACGTCGAGCATCGACACCGGCTCGTCCGCGACGAGGAACTCCGGATCGAGCACGAGGGCACCCGCGATCGAGACGCGCTGCCGCTGCCCGCCCGACAGCTCGTGGGGGAAGCGGAAGAGGAAGTCGCGGGGCGGCCTCAGGCCCGCGTCGTGGAGCGCCTGTTCCACGCGGGCCTCGGTCTCCGCGCGGTTCCGGCTGATGCGGTTCACGAGGAGCGGCTCGGAGACGATGTCGTACACGGAGTGTTTCGGGTTCAGCGACTCGTAGGGGTCCTGGAAGATGATCTGCAGCTTCCGCCGAAGGCTGCGGATCTTCACGCCCTCGAGGCCCTCTTCCCGGATGCGCGTCCAGAGGAAGACCCGCGCCACGGCCGTCGCGGCGATGAAGCCGAACAACGAACCCCCGAGCATCGCGGTCGCCTGATTGCCCCAGTACGCGCTGCCGTAGACCGCTCCCGGGTCCAGGTATCCGGAGAGGACGACCCCCAGGTACGCGCCGAGGTTGAAGGCAACGAGGCTCAGCAGGCCGAGAATCGGGGCCGTGCGCGGGTTCGCCCGCGTTGGAGGGAGGCTGCCGAAGAACGCGAGCAACAGGGCCGTGACGATCGCGAGCCCGAGGAGGCTCCAGCCGTCCGTGAAGGGCAGGTGGAAGAGCCCCGCGGTGACGACCGTCGGGACCAGGGTCGCGAGGACGGCGGCGCCCGCGACGGCGCCGGCGAGGAGGCCCCGGTCCTTGACGGTCCAGGGCCGGCGCTCCTTCCACGAGAGCGAGTGCCGCCGCCGGATCTCCTCGAGCGCCCGCTCGTCGCCCACGGCGTGCGACGCCTCGAACCGCGCGAGGACGGATGGCGGCGCGCCGACGAAGACGTCCCCGCCGGTCGGCTCGACGAGCCGCAGGATCCCCTTGCCCGTCGTCGTCTTGCCGCACCCGCTCTCGCCGACGAGGCAGAAGATCTCCCCGCGCCCGACGTCCATGTCGACGCCGTCTACGGCGCGGACGTACTCCGGTTGCGTCTTCCGCAACGCCTCGAGGAACCCGCGGCGTTTCTCGAACCATACCCGGAAGTTCCGCAGGACGAGGTACGGCTCCCGCGCCACTCACGCCGCCTCCTTCGGGGGCGGGTTCGTGGTGTTCAGGTGGCAGGCCGCGCGGTGGCCCTCCCCGACCGGGTCGAGCGGCGGCTCCCGGTCGATGCACAGCTGCCACGCGTACTTGCACCGGGGGTGGAATCGGCAGCCCTCGGGAGGGCTGATGAGGCTCGGAAGGAGCCCGGGGATGTACGCGGGGAGGGTCTGCGGCCCCTCGATGTCGGGGAACGCGCCGATGAGGTCCTTCGTGTACGGATGCTTCGGGTTCTTGTACACGTCCCGCACGCTCCCCGTCTCGACGATCTTCCCGGCGTACATGATCGCCATCGAGTCGCACGTCTCCGCCATGACGGACAGGTCGTGCGAGATCAGGATCATCGAGAGGTCGAGCTCCCGCTTCAGCCGCTCGAGCAACTCGAGGATCTGCGCCTGGATCATGACGTCCAACGCCGTGACGGGCTCGTCCGCGATCACGATCCGCGGGTTGCAGGCGAGCGCCATCGCGATCATCACCCGCTGCCGCATGCCGCCGGAGAACTCGTGCGGGTAGTCGGCCGCGCGCTCGCGATGGATCCCGACGAGCTCGAGCATCTCACCGACGCGCTTCATCGCGGCCTCCTTGTCGACCTTCTCGTGGAGGATGATCGGCTCCGCGATCTGGTCGCCGATCCGCTTGACGGGGTTCAGGGCGTTCATCGCGCCCTGAAAGATGATCGAGATGTGCTTCCAACGGATCCCTCGGAGCTGGCCCTCCCGGATCCGCGCGAGGTCGTAGCCCATGTAATCGATCGTCCCGTCGACGATCTTGCCGTTCGACGGGAGGAGGCGCATGATCGACAAGGCGGCCGTCGTCTTGCCGCAGCCGCTCTCCCCCGCGAGGCCGAGGCTCTCGCCTTCGCCGAGGCTGAAGTCGACCCCGTCGACGGCGCGGACGGTGCCCTCCTGCGTCTCGAAGTGCGTCTTGAGACCTTTCACTTTCAG
>DASPXQ010000060.1:0-7281 GCA_035637195.1 Thermoplasmata archaeon
CATCATGAACTCCTCGCCGAGGATGCCCACCTGCCGCTGCGACGTCAGGTCGAGGACCGGGTAGCGGCGCTCGTCGCGGATCGTCGAGAGGTTCTCGAAGTAGTAGCGGCGGCCTTTCGGGGTCACGCGGATCCTCTCGCCCTCGTGCCGGACGACGCCGAGGTGGGCGAGGAATTCAGCGACTCGCTCGGCCGGGACATCCTCGAGTTCCCTGTACGGATCCGCCGTGCGGATCGTCGAGAGGATCTCCGACCACGGTGCCGTGCCACCCTGGTCCAAGGCGCAGCCTACGATCTGGTGGGCGAAGACATCGAGGGCGAGACGATGGATGTGCAGCGGCTCGAGGTCCTGCTCCTGCGCGGCCTGGACCGCGGCGAGGGACTCGATGGCATCGTCCGATGAGACCGCGAGGACGAGTCCCTTGGACGTGCGGTCGAGCGTGTGGCCCGAGCGGCCGACCCTCTGGATGAGGGACGTGACCTGACGGGGCGAGTTGTACTGGACGACCCGGTCGACGGTCCCGATGTCGATGCCCAGTTCCAGGGTTGACGTACTGACAAGCCCTTTAATCTCTCCGCCTTTGAAGCCCGCCTCGACCCGCTCCCGCTCCTCCCGGGGAAGGGAGCCGTGGTGGACCGCGACGTCTTGACGGACCATCGCAAGGCGGGAGCCGAGGAGCTCGGCGAGCGGACGAGCGTTCACGAAGACGAGCGTCGATCGGCTCTCGTCGAGGGAGTCGTCGATCGCCGAGAGGCCGGCCGCGGCCTCCGGGGTGATGTAGAAGTCGCGAGCGGTCTCGAAGTCCTTGTCGATAGGACGCGGCCATTCGACTCGATAATCGTATCGTTTCTCGAGAGGTGCGAGGAGGATTTCGAGGGGGTTCTCGCCGCCGAAGAGCGAGGCGATCGCATCCGGATGGCCTACCGTGGCGGAAAGGCCGATACGCTGGAAGTCCCGTTCCATGATTCGACGGAGCCGTTGGAGTCCGACGGCGAGCTGGATTCCCCGTCGGTCTCCCGCGAATTGATGGACTTCATCGACGACGACGTATCGCACCGCCTTCAGGTGACGTTGCATCAATTTCCCGGAGAGGATCGCCTGCAGGGTCTCCGGGGTGGTGATGAGGATGTCGGGTGGATTGGCGGCTTGCTTTCGGCGATCGGAAGTAGGCGTGTCGCCGTGCCTCACGGCGGCTGTGAGACCCGTGGACGCGACGAGGCGTTGGATCCGGTCGATCAGATTCCTGTTAAGGGCGCGCAAGGGGGTGATGTAGAGGGCCCGGATCCCACCCCGCTCGCCTAACCCCAGCGACTCAAGGATAGGGAAGAGCGCGGCCTCGGTCTTACCAGATCCGGTCGGTGCGACGATGAGGACGTGCGAACCTGAGCGAATCTCGCGGATTGCCCGGGCTTGCATCTCGTTGATTTTCGCGATTCCAGCTCGCTCAAGCAATCCACGCAGCCCTGAGCTAACAGACAGTGGCTTATCCTTCGCCTTCAAGAATTCACATGACAGGTTTGGAACGATAAAAACCGTTCGTAGGGTCCAGGAAATCCGAGATTCCGTCCCGGGGGACGAGGAGGGTCATTCGAACCGACTTTGACCGAACGCGAACCGAGAATCGCAACGGGAATCTAGGGCGGGAAACATTAACGGCCAAACTGCGACTCGATGAGCACCCGAGTATCCTGATCGGGGCCATCTGTCTTCCAAAGTGTAACCGCGTACTGTCGCCCAGCTGGACTCACCAGACGGAGATCTATCCAAGACCGAGGTGAATCGAAACTCCTCTTTTTCACGACTCGAAAGTCCCCCGGGCGAATCTCGCAATACTGTCGCGCACCACGGGACCTTAGCTGCTTGAGGCGGACCTCCTTGGCCGCTGCGGTCGGAATACCTAACGGCGTCAGCTCACCCTTGAGTTCCCTCCAAGGGTCGATGTCGCGCACCAAAACGATTCTCCGATTAGTAACGAAAAGTTTGCTGGATGCCTTGCCCCCAAACCCCTCGAAGATGCTTTTGGGGAGGAACCTACGCCATGGAGATCGAACGTTCACCTCCCAGCCCGTCGCGACCCTCATAATCTCTTCCTCAGATTCCGTTACGAGCCCGCCTACATCGGAGTAGATCCGCCGTAGACCGTCTAGGTCGCCCGCGCGGATGGCAGGACGCGCTTGGACTCCCGATTCCATTTCAAGGCACCAGCAGCAAGGTTGGGACTGGAGGATCAAGCGAGTTCTCAAACCTGGCCGAATCCGCGAGAAAATTCAAGAGTTGAATCAATGCGTCCTCGGCGACATCCGAGGGTATCTCACTGCCGAAGACGTATTCAAAGAGGAACGTAATCGTACTGCCAGGCGAGCTGACTATCTTCAGCGCGAGAGGGTCTGGCATGATGCCTAAGAGAGCCTCGGCCCCAACAGTAATCGTCAGGCCTAGCTGCCAACCAAGCATCGCCGCAGCCCCATAGAGCGGGACGACCGCGATCACTGTGTCGACGACAATGGTGCTCGCGCTCTCGTAGTGCGACAGTCTCTTGATCGGGTTGTCTGTCTGACTACCCTGGAACACTTCATACGATGCCAAGATCCCGCCGACAGCGACTGCCGCAACAACGCCCATCCTCACCTTTATACCATCTCCAAAAATTCGACCTTGAAAGAGGCCTTCAACAAGCTTTGTGTCCGCCTTGACGACTCCAAATACGGCCGTTGCACCGGCGAGGGAGTAAACCGTGCCCTTGACAATGTCCCCGTCTCGGAAAGCCAAGACCGCTTGGCTCCCGAAGATCACGAGGGTTGCCCCAACCGCCGCCCCTCGCAGTGCCGAACGCAGCTGGACGTATTTCACGCCTGTCAGGAGTCTCGAGTCGTCCAGATTGTCGACGATTTCACCACGAATCTCCCGCTCGACGACGCGGACTTCCGTGAGCGCTACGCCCGGTATCTCAGGATGAGGCACGCGCAGTTTCACTGTCTCCACGGTCGTTTCCCCGATCACATAATACGGATGGTCCGTCTCGAGATTCGTTAGCTTCGCGACCGTGAACGTGGATCGGCCAAAGGACATCTCCTCCAACGTGCCCGAAGGGACGTTCACCACCGCGAAGAGCATGTTCGCGGTGAGTTGACTCGTGATGGAGATGCCCTGCCGGATCAGCTTGAAGACTTTGAGGGCGACGCCGAAGCCATCCGCCGAGGTTCGGACCCACGCGTCTTCAGGAGCCCAGGTGATCGTATCCTGAAACGAAACGATTTCCTCGGTGGATTCACCAACCATGTAGATGGCATCCGCGGAGGCGGGTGCCTCTGGGTCAAAGGAGTCTCCCATCCGATACACGTACACGGAGTACGGGTCGAACGAGTAGAACCCGGTGACAAACGCTTCCGTCGAATTGGGCAACGCGGCTTTGAGAGCCGGCACGTCCGTCGCGAGACGTGCAACGACCAACTCCGCGGACTCTTGAACTCGAACGATAGTGGCGGCGACAGTCAGGTCCGTGACGTTCAAGGCGGCCTTCGCGACGGAAGATCCATCGCTTGTGAGCCAAACCGGAGTGAGGACGAGCGTGGCCGTCGGCACGCCATCGACCTGGACCGTGTTCTCCTCCCTCGCGACTTCTTTCGGTATCCGCAGCTGGAACTCGTACGCGTGGTCGTCGATCGCGGCGCCCACGGCGAGATTCTGGTAGAACGGGGGCGCCGCGAGGAAGTCGGTCCCTCGGAAGAGCGAGTACACGAGGGCCGGCACGGTGGTCGTCGCGTCGTCCGTATCGGCGCCGCGATCCGCGTCCGGCCGGATGGAGAACTGCACGATGACGCCTTGCGGCTTCGAGAGGCGGATCGGGATGTCTGTCGAGGCGTGATAGAACAGCTCGTCTGCGCCATCGCGAATCGGCACCTCCGCAACGTTCACGAAGTCCACGTTCGAGGCCTGGCTGTCGTGGGTGTATTCGAACCGATATTGGCGCGGCTCCCAGAAGTCGCAGTTGCCGTAGCTCATCGTCGCGGGGCCCCAGCCCTCCTGCTCCAGGTCCCCTGCGGCCGTCGCCGTAAAGTTCGTCTCGCCGCCTTCGACCAACACGTGGTTGAGCGTCGCGAGGACGTTCTCGATGGAGTCGTTGCTGCTCCGCGTCGCCTCGGCCGTGTGGTCCGAGAGGAACACGCAGGCGTCGGCGTCGATGTTGTACGTCCAGATCGTCGCGGAGACGCCATGGACGCCGAGCGCATGGAACTGCTGCGTGAACCGCACGAGACCGGGTTCGAAGGTGCTCCTCCACGGCGGATCCCAGAGCTCCGTGGGCGAGAGATCGAGTCCGTCGATGACCCCGTCGCCATCCGTATCAGAGAGGAGCGGATTCGTGGGCCTCCGGTTGAGGCCCGTGATCTCGTCGAAGTCGGAGAGACCGTCATGGTCTGTATCGGGATCCGAGGGATCCGTGAGGAATCCATATCCGGACGCCCCGTCCCACTCTTCGTCATCCCGGAAGCCATCTCCGTCCGTGTCGGGCGCGACGGGAGACGTAACGACCGAACGCTCGACCGCGAGGCCGTCGATTTCCACTCGGAACTCGCGCGGTATCACCTCTGCAAAGTCGGAGAGCGTGTCCTCGTCGGTGTCCGTCAGAGTTGGATCGGATCCGTGCATCAGACGCTCCGGACCATCGAGGAGACCGTCGTCATCCGTGTCGGCGTCGAGCGGATCGGAGGGGCGTATCCCCTCGCCCGGGAGGAGCTCGAGGCCGTCCGGGAGCCCGTCGTCATCCGTGTCGAAGTCGAACGGGTCCGTGCGGATCGTCCGATCGTACACTGCGCCGTCGATGACGAAGTGCACTACGCGCGAAGCGATCTCATCGCCGTCCGCCAAGAGGTCCCCATCGAGATCCGGGAGGACGGGGATTGTATGCGTCGTCGATCGCTCCATGCCATCGGAAATCCCGTCGTGATCCGTGTCGGCCACTCCCGGGGACGTCCGGAAGGCGAGGAGAATCGATGCGCTCGCGATTCGGCCGCCCTCCGCGCCATGGTTGCGGACAATGACGTGCCACGACCGGACGCCCGACAAATCCCCCGCAGCCAAGCCGGAACCGACGAGCCCGTCCGATTCCGCAAGGCTCCGGGGCCGGAGGAGGTCGAGGACGAGGTGGACCCCGGTTTCCGTCGGGCTGACCGCCGGACGCCACGGCACCCGGAACGAGTCGGAGACTTCGAGGATGCCTCCGTGGGGCAAAGGCACGGTTCGACCGACAGGGTCGACGGTGAGGGCCGGAAGCTCGCCCGACGTCGTCCCGCCCACGAGGTTGCAGGCGGGCGAACAAGGTGGCGGTGGCGCGGTCTCCTTGTTGCTCACCGCCGCCGTGAACGATTGAAGGACTTCGTTGCCCGCGCGGTCGCTCGCCCGGACTTCGAACGTGTGGATGGCATTGGAAAGATCCAGCGTATCGAGGGCGAAGGTGTACGGCTCCTCGTCGCGCGCATCGGCCATCGTGCCGTCGACGTACAACGAGACGACGGCGAGTCCCTGGTCATCGGACGCCGCCGCCTCCAGCACGAGTAGGCCGGTCAACGTGTCGCCCACCGCCCGACGCAACGAAAGTTCCGGAGGGGTCCGGTCGACGAAGACCGTAATCGGCGGGGAGAAGCGTGCGACGAACTCCCCGCCCTCATGGGCCTGTGCGATCACGTAGAGGCGATGCGCTCCCTCGGCCCAGTCCTCGGTGTTCCATGAGAGCACGAACGACCCGGAGGAGTCCCCCTCGGTCCCGGCAATCCAGACATCGTCCACCTGGAGTTGCACAAGCGGGTCGGGACGCCACGCCTTCCCTCGGATCTCAACCGTGCCCCGGACCGCCGCCCCGTCGGACGGGAGGAGGATCGCCGCTCCGCGAACGTTGAATCCCGGATCCCAGAGGAGCTGCGCCTCCGGACCGTCGTCGGCGAGGAATGCGACGTCCACGGACAGGTCCTGCGGATGGGGGTGGTCGATCTGCACGTCGACCGCGGCCGACGCGAACACGCCCGCAGAAGGCGGAGCCTCGATCTCGATAATCGAGGAATTCCCCGGGCCGAGTTCCACGGCTCCAAGGGCGGGCGATGCGCGGGCCACATAGACTCTCGCCTCCTCCTCGAGGTCTCCGAGGCCGTCTCCATCGCTGTCCCGCGAGCCCGTGTCGAGGAGGAAATCATCGAAGTACAGAGAATACGAGGCCCCGGTGAGCCCCGCCGCGCAGAGGAAGCCCACGGAGACCTTCACGAATTCCGCGGAGGTCCAGGGGGCCGAGGGAAAATCCGCGGCCGGACTGCGGCGGACGTCGGTCCATGCCGACAGCACGGAAGCAGACGACAGGACCACATCCGAGACGGTTGGCGCGCATCGGCCCGCGTTCCGACTCGCCTGGTATGCCGTGATATACCGGACGCCGCCGACCCGTCGGTAGCTGCCGTCGAGGAAGTCCAAAGCGACCCCGGCGGCGTACGCGTCCCAGGACGACCCCTGAAGATCCTGAAGGCGGTCGTACAGCATGGAAAGCCGTAGCTCCGTGATCGGCGTGTGGCGGGTCGGGAACAGCGCGTACCCATATGCGGATCCGAAGTCGCGGACGGTCCATCCCCGGATCTCGACGTGGTAGGATCGGCTTCCGGACCTCGCGAACGCCGACGAATAGCCCGCGGAGGCGCGATCGCCGAGATGGAAATGCGTGAAGGGCAGCCAGTCGTCGTCCTCGAAGTCGTCGATGAGCGCCGTAGTCAGGCCTGAGCCGCCCAGCATGAGCCCGGCGAAGCCGATCGCTACGACGAATCTCCAGGAGCCGCGCACGGTCCCTCCCCGAAAGCACAGGGGCCGCGACCCCCACGCTCCCTCCGCGGCGGACATCGAGTCCGTGGCTATTTCAAGGTGACCCTCGAATGTAGCATCTCATCCAATTGAGCTGTCGGGCCCGAGACGCTAGCGTCTCATTCGGAATTCCGATCGGAATAGCGATATGCACAAGAGATATAACGGTGTAATACTTCGGACTCCCCGGAGCGAAAACAATGCCAGCCTACGCGCATCCCGAAGTCTTGGTCGACACGAGCTGGGTGAAGGGAAACCTGGGGAACGAAGACCTCCGGATCGTCGAGGTCGATTACGATCCGGCCGCGAACTACAACCTCGGGCACATCCCGGGTTCTGTCCTCATCGACTGGAGGAAGGACATCAACGATCCCGTTCGGCGGGACATCGTCTCGAAGGAAGGGCTCGAGGGCCTCTTCGGCCGTCTCGGGATCTCGAACGACCATC
>DASPXQ010000061.1:0-35724 GCA_035637195.1 Thermoplasmata archaeon
CCGGTGCCCCCTGTGACGAACGCACGCATTGGCTCAGCCTTTCCGCAGGACGACCGTCAGGACGTCGGAGTCTTTCAGGGGGTGCTCCAGGCCGACCTTCTGACCGGGGAACTGCGCGGACGGCCCCCAGACGTTCGCGTAGCGGAACCGACGCCGCCAGTCGCGGTGGATCGCGTCGCACACCATGCCGACATCGGAGCCGGCCTTGACGATGAGCGGGTCCGCGAGGTCCGCCTCCTTGCCTTGCGGCTTCAGGAACACCCGCATGAACCGGAGGGTCTCGTAGATCTCGTCCTTGAGGCGCGTGAGCCCGACCCCTTTCTCCGCGGAGATCGGCACGAGCTTCCAATCCGGGAGCTTCGATTGTAGCTGCTTGACGTAGTCCGAGGAGACGAGGTCGATCTTGTTCACGACGACGAACGCCGTCACATAGATCCGGTTTCCCGCCAGGACGTCGATCAGCTGGTCCTCCGTGATGTCCTGCCGGATGACGACCGTGCCGTTCAGGTATCCCCACTCCCTGCAGATGTCCGCGACCATCTCCTCGTCGAGCTTCGTCAGCCGCAGGGTCGGGTTGATCGTGAGGCCGCCGCGCCGGCCCCTCGTAAGCGTGACGTCCGCGGGCTTTTCGTTGAGCCGGATCCCCGCGAGCCGCAGCTCGTCCACCAGGACGTCCACGTGCGTCTCGAAGACGTCGATCATCAGCAGGATGAGGTCGCACCCGCGCGCGACCGACAGGACCTCCTTCCCGCGACCGCGGCCCTTCGAGGCGCCGCGGATCAACCCGGGCATGTCGAGGACCTGGATCTTCGCGCCGCGGTGCTCCAGCAGGCCCGGGATCACGTCGAGCGTGGTGAAGTCGTACGCCGCGACGGCGCTCGTCGCGTCCGTGATCTGATTGAGCAGCGTCGACTTGCCGACGGACGGGAAGCCGACCAGGCCGAGCGTCGCGTTTCCACTCTTCTTGACCGCGTAGCTCGGGCCGCCGCCTCCGGACTTGAGCCGCCGCGTCTCCTGTTCGTCCTTGAGGCGCGCGACCTTCGCCTTCAGCTTCCCGATGTGATGCTGCGTCGCCTTGTTGTACGGCGTCCGCTGGATCTCGTCCTCGATCGACTGGATCTGTTCCTCCAGGGTCGCCATGCTACGCGGAAGCCAGCGAAACTCCCCGTGATAAAGCTTTCAACGTGCCCGCCGTGGCGGCTCCTCGAGTCCGATTTCGTTCCCTTCCGGATCGCGGAACGTGGTGATCCGGCCGAACGACTCCTCTCGGATCGGATTGGTTGCCACGCCGCGGCGCGAGAGCTCCGCGACGGCCGCGTCGATGTCGTCCACAAGGAACTCGATGTGCCAATTGTCGCCGGAGGAATGCGCCTCCCGCTCCGAATGCAAGGCAATCGAGGCGCCCCGACCCTGCAGACTTGCAAAATGAGGGTTCTCATAGGTGATCGCGAGGCCGAGGACATCGTGGTAGAAGGACCGCATCGCGCGGAAGTCCCGCGTCCACAGGAACACGGTCTCGAGCTTCGCATCCGTCAGCGGACCGGCCGAACGCTTCCGCGCCATCGTCGTTCCCGTTCCGCGGATGGACCCCGGGAGATAAGAGGCTTCCAGCAGGCTACCAAGCGGTCCGGACTCCCTCCGGCTGCAGCCCCTTCACAGCGAACAACACCATGCGCCTTGAGCGGGGCGCATACTGCGACAGATCGAGGCCGCCGAGCACACGGTGGACGTACAGGCCTGCGCTCTCGAACATCTCCCGGAGCTCCGGGAACGTGTACGCGCGGACGGAGCCTTGGTGTTCGCGCGTGCCGGCGTGGTCGATCACGACCTGCCGCGTCTCATACCGGTCCAAGAGGACATCGAACGAGTCTTCTTGGAGGATCACGCTCCCGTCCGGACGGACCCGCCACGACTGGTCCGGCAGCACCGTTGCGAGCGCGTCCCGGTTGAAGCGCTCCATCACGAACTTGCCGCGGGGCCGCAGCGCCCTCGATACGCCGACGAGGACCTTTCGATCTTCCTCTGTGCTGTCGAAATATCCGAACGACGTGAACATGTTGATCGCCGCGTCGAACTCGCCTCGGTACGGGAGCTCGCGCATGTCCCCGCGGACGAACTTCGCCTTCACGGACGCCTTGCGGGCCTCGGCCCGCGCTGCCCTCAGGAGCGTCTCCGAGAGATCGTACCCGAGGACGTCGTAGCCGCGCGACGCGAGTTCGATCGAGTGGCGGCCCGCGCCGCAAGCGAGGTCCAGGATCCGGCCGCCCTTGCGAAGATGCAGGATCTTCTCGAGGGCGTCGACCTCCTGCGGGGTCGTCGTGTGCTCGTACTGCTTCAGGTAGTCCGGACCGAAGAACGACTCGAACCACGGCTTCGGGTCGCGCCCGATGGACCTCCCCCGCGGGCAGGCCATCGGCCTGGGCGGCCAAGAACCTTCCGAGCTACTTCGGCACGACCCGAGTGCCCGCCTTTCCGTCGACCGAGGGCCCGAGGTGCTCGAGGTCCGTGATGACGACCCTCTCCCCGCCTCCCTGGAGGAACTCGATCGCCGCCTCGACCTTCGGGCCCATGCTCCCGGTAGGGAACTGGCCCGCGGCCAGGTGCTTCTTCGCTTCGGCGATCGTCATGCGGTCGAGGGACTGCTGCGTCGGCTTGCCGAAATTCAGCGCGACCTGAGGCACGTCTGTCGCGATCACGAGATGCTTCCATCCCAGCCCCCGCGCGAGGACCGCGGCCGCGAGGTCCTTGTCGATTACCGCCTCGACGCCGACGAGACGACCGCCCCTCCGGACGACGGGAATGCCGCCTCCACCCGCGGCGATCACGACGCGGCCGTCGCCGTTCCCGACGAGCCGCGCGATGATGTCCTTCTCGATGACGCCCAGGGGATGCGGCGACGGCACCACGCGCCGCCACCCGCCCCGCTGGTCGAACACCATCTTCCAGCCCTTCGCACGCTTCACGATGATCTCGTCCTCGCGCGCGTAGTACGGGCCGATCGGCTTCGTTGGATTCGCGAACGCAGGGTCGTCGGCGTCCACGAGGACCTGCGTGATGACGCACGCGACGTCGCGTTCGATGCCCCGGTCCGCGAACTCGTTCCGCAGCGACTGCGCGAGGAGGTACCCGATCTGCGCCTGGCTCTCCGCGCCGCAGACGTCGAGCGGCATCGCCGGAACGAGATGACGCGTCTCCTCGTTCTGCACGAGGATGTTGCCGACCTGGGGCCCGTTGCCGTGCGTGACGACCAGGTCGTACCCCGCCTGGACGAGCTCCGCGAGACGCGCCGACGTCCGCTCAATGCGCCGGCGCTGGCTCGCCGCATCCGCGGCTTCGCCCGCCGGGAGGAGCGCGTTCCCACCAATCGCCACGACAATCTGCTTCATGTCCGCCTCCGGGCGGAAGGCCCGCACTATTTTGCCGAGTCTATAAGAACGTTCGGCCGCCGATACCAACTCGAGGAGGCCGCCGATTCACAGTACGGCTGAACCTCGTCGAGCGGTTCCGCCCAGCGACATCGCGGAGGAACCGTCAGTATAAGTCGTCCCGTCCGCATGCGGGCCTTCCCATGGCCCAGGACGATCTCCGGGAGGAGATCCGGGAGTTGCGCGCCCAGATCGAGGCGCTCCGCGCCGCCCTCTCCGACGTGGCGCGGCCGTACACCGAGCTCATGGCCTACGTGGATCGCCTCCAGGACGTCTCCCGCGGCTACTTCCGGATCCTCGACCTGTACGCGAAGTACGGCAAGGTCTCCCCCGACCTCGTGATCCCGGGCCTCAAGGACGACATCTCGCGGCACATCGTCGCGGTCCTCTTCGACCGCCCGGACCGGAACATCTCCCAGATCACGGAAGCGGTCAAGGGGAAACGGGGGACCGCCTCCCGCCGCATCGTGCGGCAGCGTCTCGAGGATCTACAGCGCGAAAGCATCGTCGTGGCCACGCCGGGCTCCCGGGTCCGGACCTTCCGCGTCTCCGACGAAGTGGCCGAGAAGTGGTCACAAGTGCTCGGCGTGCCCAAGTACCGGGACCGGGCTGGTGGTGGGCAAGAACAGGAAGGTGAACGGAATGGCTGAGGAGAGACACCGAGTGAGGCCGGAAGAGATGAAGGAGATGTTCGAGGTCGCGTCGGAGAAGATCCCGGCGCTGTTGAACAGCCTCACGGACTCCATCTACGGAAAGGACGCATCGGCGAAATTCGGGGCCGCGGTCGCGGACTTCTACAGCACCCTGAAGAAGAGCGGCATGACGGAGGAGCAGGCGTTCAAGCTCACGGAGCAGTACATGTCGTCGCTGAACCTGGGCGGGATCATCGCGAAGGCCGTCGGGAAGCGCCACCAGGACGAAGAGTGATGGCGGACACCGGCGACCGCTTCCCCATCGTACTCATGGCGGCGTTGCCCGGGCTGACGATCCGGTTCGGGCTGACGTTCCTCCGGTTCCAGTCTCGAAGGAGGCGGGGCGTGCGACGGTTCCGCGAGATGCTCGAGGCCGGAGGTATGCCCCCGCGGGAGGCCGCGCTCCTGGCGCAGTCGTACCACGAGGCGGGCTCCCTGCGCGAGATGCTCCGACGTTAGGCGCAACTATTTATCGAGACGGCCGCATCGCGCGGTTCCGTGACCTCCCAGGAGGCCCTGGCACGCATCTTGGCGAAGGTCCGTGCCTTCCGCGCGACCCCGTGGTTCCGCGTCCTCTACGTACTGGTCCTCGGCGGCCTCGTCGCGGAACTGTACCTGCTCACGGCGAGCTCGTTGGCGTGCCTGATCCTGTTCCTCATGCCCTTCACCGTGTTCCTTGTCCCGTACTATTTCGGCGAGCGACGGATGCGGCACTTCGCGCTGAACGCGCTGCCCATCTTCGTGATCGCGACGCTCCTCGCCGGGGGCATGGCGACGCAGGCGCTCCTCGCGCAGAACGAGCCCGTCGAACTGAGCAGCGCGGCCGTCCCGTTCTCGGCCCCGACGATGGCCCTCGCGAACGGCACCGTCGCGCCGTACCACGCCGACCCGAACCGGGACTTCACGTTCCGCGTGAGGCTCATCACGACCCTTAACGATTCGTACCTGAATTACAACGTCTCCCTGAATCTCACCGTAATCGATGGCGTCTCCGGGACCCAGCCCGCGTTCTCGATGACGTACAGTCCGGGAACGAACAGTTCGACGAACCCCCGCAACGGCACGTGGTACGAGGCGACCCTGCCGCTCGGCGGATCGATCTACGGCTACGCGTTCACCGTGACGGACAAGCGCGGGAACTGGACCTACACGCCGTCCGACTTCGGGCCCATCACGGCGTCCGGCGCGGCGTTCTACGGATTCTTCACGTACTATACGGGAATCTCGATGACGTTCCCCGCGCTCTTCTACTTCGTCATCCTGTTCATGTGGTGGTACACGATCCGGATGCGGGAAAACCGGGCGCGGATGCTCGGCGCGGAGCCGCGGATCCCGAAGGAGAAGCCCTCGCCGAAACCCGACGACAAGCCTGCGGACAGGCCCGAGGATCCCGGCGGCAAGGCGTCGAAGGCCGCCGCGTTCACGTGCACGAACTGCGGCGCCGACGTGGGCGAGGACGACAAGAAGTGCCCCAAGTGCGGGGCGGTTTTCGAGGAGTGAACGCATCCGCCATCGTGCACTTTCGCTCACCCCCTCCCGGCAGGTTGATAGCCCCGCCCTCCATAGAATCGGCCGCGCACGTTCTCTTAGGAAACCTTAAATGGCAGCCCCAAACATGCGGGACCCCGGGATGGGAACGCCCCGCGTTCTCGTGAACCGTTCCGGGTGATTGCATGCCCTCGACCTCGATCGCCGAGGAGCTCGCGAAGAAACAGCGCGAGATCAGCGTCTCCGAGTTCTTCGAGCGGAACAAGCAAATCCTCGGCTACGATTCGCCGACGAAAGCCCTGCTCACCGTCGTGAAGGAGGCTTGGGAGAACGGCGCGGACGCTTGTGAGGAGGCCGAAATCCTCCCGGAGATACTCGTCGAGGTCACGAAGCTCGACAAGGAGGAGTTTTCCGTCGCGGTCGAAGACAATGGCCCGGGGATTGTGAAGAAGCAGGTCCCGAACGTCTTCGGACGTCTTCTCTATGGTTCCCGCTTCCACGCGCGACGGCAAACGCGAGGCCAGATGGGACTTGGGATTTCCGGGGCGGTCATGTACGGGCAGCTGACGACCGGGAAGCCGACGAAAGTCCGATCGAAGACGGCGGAAGACGATGTCGCCTACGAGATTGAACTCATCCTCGACACGAAGAAGAACCGGCCAAATACGATTTCGGAGGACTTCGTCATCTGGGAGAAAGCCCACGGCACGCGGGTAGAAATCCCGCTCAAAGGGCGATACGTCGCGGGCAAGCAGTCCATCCCGGAGTATCTCAAGGCGTCCGCTATCGTGAATCCTCACGTACGGATCGTCTACAAGGGGCCCGACGGCGAGACGACCACCTACGAACGAGCGACGGAGGATCTCCCTCCCGTCACGAAGGAGATCGCGCCGCACCCGCACGGCATTGAACTCGGCGCCCTCATGGCGATGATGAAGGAGACGAAGTCATACAAGCTCGGCGCGTTCCTCGAGGAGGAATTCGTCCGGGTGTCCTCTCGAGTCGCCAAGGAAATCTGCGAGGCGGCCGGAATCGATCCGGACACCAAGCCGAAATCGCTGACCCTCGAGAAGGCGAACGCCCTCCATGATGCCATGCAATCCGCGAAGCTGATGGCCCCGCCGACGGACTGCCTCAGTCCGATCGGAGAGCGACTGATCAAGCGCGGTCTCAAGAATGTCCTCGGCAACCTCCGGCCCGAGTTCTACGCCCCGCCGCTGACTCGGGATCCCGCTGTCTACGCTGGAAACCCGTTCCAGACCGAAGTCGGGATCGTCTTCGGTGGCGACCTGCCTCCGGACCAGCCGACGGAAGTCCTTCGGTTCGCGAATCGGGTCCCGCTGCTGTATCAGGCGGGAGGCTGCGCGCTAACCCAGGCCGTCGCGAACGTTGACTGGCGGCGATACGGACTCGAACAACGCGGCGGCCAGGGGGTCCCCTTCGGTCCCGCCATCATCTTGGTCCATCTTTGTTCAACCAAGGTTCCCTTTTCGTCCGAGGCCAAAGAGGCGGTCGCGACCATCGACGAAATCATGACGGAGCTCGATCTCGCGCTGAAGGAATGCGGACGACGCCTCAAGACGCACCTCACAAAGAAGGCGCATCGCGCGAAGACAAAGGAGAAGTTCGAGATCGTCCAGCTGATCCTGCCTCGGATCGCGGAGAAGTCCGCGAAGATCGTGAACAAGAAAGTCCCCGTCCTCGACGCGACGATCACGAAGATCATGGGCGTCGTCTGGGTCGACGAGCAGATCGCGTACGACAACAAGCGGAAGCGGCACACGGTCACGCTCAACGTGCACAACTTCACCTCGGCGGGAAAGAAGCTGAACCTGCATCTCCTCCTGCCGCGTGGCCTCGAGGCAAAGGACATCGACCCGAAGCCGACCGAGGTCCGCGAGGACGGCAAGCTCACCTGGGAGCTCAAGCGAATCGACAGCGTGACGAAGTCGACGCTGACGTTCGCCCTCGAAGGGCTCGATGAGGCGGAGTACGACGAATCCGAGGTCTACGTGAGCGGAATCAACCCCGGCCTCGTGATCGGCGCGGAGCCGCTGCCCGGAGACTGGGAACTGAACTATGCGGAATTCGAAGAGGAGGAAGGCCCCACTTCGGAACCAGAGGAAGAGGGCGAGATCGACTACGATGAGACGGAGGAGGCGCTCGACGATGAGTAAGAAGAAAGCCGCCGCGCCCGAGTCGAACAAGGCCGTGGACGCCTTGTACAAGATCGCGGAAGAGATCTACGAGGAACTCAACGTCGGCCAGATTCCGAAGATGAAGATCCCGCTGCGCACGAAGGCGAACATCCGATTCGATCCGAAGCACTCCGTGTGGAAGTACGGCAGTCTGATGGGCGTGCGGAGCGCGAAGAAGCTGAAAGGGGCGCTCATGCTCCTCCGGACAATGCACGTCCTCGAGTTCATTCGCGACATGATCCGCGACAACAAGTCGTCGACACTCCGGGAGATGTACTACATCTCCGAAGGCTGGGACATCGCAAAGTTCCATGCGCAGGACGAATCGAACCTGCTGGCGGAAGACCTCGAGGTGATCACCCAGCTCCTGCGAGAAGACTTCAAGCTCCGGCCCGAAGAGAGCGGGGCGAGCGTGATCGGGAACCTGACCCTCGAGGAGATCACGCGAAATGGAGCACGTAAACGGATCAACTGCCGGGACGACGTGGGCGATGCGGGCTACACGATCCCCTACAACGTGGAGAAGGAGAAGGTCAAGTTCATCGAGGCGGACGCGAAGTTCGTCCTCGCGATCGAGACCGGCGGCATGTTCGATCGGCTCGTCGAGAACGGTTTCGACGACGACGCGAAGTGCGTCCTCGTGCACCTGAAAGGGCAACCGTCTCGCAGCACGCGACGATTGCTGAAGCGCTTGAATGAGGAAATGAAGCTCCAGGTAGCGACCTTCACCGACTCCGATCCGTGGTCGTTCAGGATTCACGCCGCCGTCGCCTACGGAGCCATCAAGACGGCTCACATCTCGGAGTACCTGGCGACCCCCACGGCGGAGTTCGTCGGAATTACTCCAAGCGACATCCTGAACTACGAACTCCCAACCGACGCCCTGACGCCTCGCGACATCGGCGCCCTGAACGCGGAGATGTCCGATCCGCGCTTCAACGATGAATTCTGGCGAAACGAAATTCAGACGATGCTCCAGATCAACAAGAAGGCGGAACAGCAGGCGCTCGCGAAGTACGGACTCGACTACGTGACGGATACGTATCTTCCGGAGAAACTCGGCCCCCTCGGGCTGATGTAGTTCTCGGGCCGTCGATCGCCCCGCTCACGGCGCTTCGCGGAACACCGACCCAAGGCTTCCGTCGACCCAGAGCGAACGCGGGCGGCCGTCTCCGTTCGATACGACATCGAACCGCCAAATCGGGAGAAGCACGAGTTCCGGCTCGACCGCCGACGGCTTCACGCCGAGCGTCGTGCGGACAATCTCCTGCGCCCGCGACGGGCCGACCTGCGCGATCCGGATCGAGTCGTCGATTCGGGCCGAGGGGATGCGCTCCAGGAGGGATTTCGGCGCGAGCGGCTCGAGCTTCACCGCGTCCTTGCGGGGGATCTCCTCGAACGTGATGCGGCCGTACACCCCGTGGCCCAGCTCCCCCGTCGCCGCGTTCACATAGAACTGACGGACCACGCGGCCCCCTTTGCGGCCGAGCGGGACCTCCGCCTCCACCCGCCACAGCGGGAGGTAGTAGAACGCCTTGCGGGCCACCTGCTCCCGCGGGCTGAGCAACCGCCGGCGGGCGTGGTCCCGGACGACCTTCGTCGCGCGGACGAGCGGGAACCGCAGCGGGAACATCGCGACTTGCGCGGGCGCGCCCCGGCGGGGATCGAACCCGACCGTCGGGTCCCAGTACACCTCGCGTCCGTCGAGGCGCTCCGCCGTGAGGAGCCGATGCTCGACGAGCTTCCGCAGGAGGATCGGGAGGAACTTCTCGTCGGCCACGACACGCGTCGCGATCTCCGATTGCCCGTACAGCCCCGGCGCGTCCTCGAAGACCTTCAGCACGCGGAGGCCGATTCCCTCCTCCACGGCGGTGGGTACCGTCGCCTTCGCGTCCCGGGCGGCCGCCGCCGCCATCCGCCGCCGACGCGCGATCCGGTCCTCGGCCATCGGCTCGGCAGGGGAAAGAGTCCCGGTCGCTTGAATCTCCCGGAACTTCTCCTCCGGCACGACCTCGTGGCGGGTCGCGAGGCCGCGCACCCGCAGGCGTTGCGCGGACGTCAGGTGGTCCGGCGACAGGAGGATGAACTCGCCCGCGCGCAACGATGGGATCGCCGCGAGGATCCCTTCCGGCGGCCCGTTGACGGACGCGATCACGTGCCGCACCCGGTCGAGGTCCTGCCTCGCCATGAGCCGACCGAGCGCCCAGGTGCTCGCCTGCCCGAGCGCCTTGTAGTCCAGGTCCGTGACGTTCTGCGTCGCGACGATCACGCCGACGCCGTACTTGCGCGCCTGCCGGAACAGGAGGGAGAGGAACTTCTTCGCCGGCGGGTTCCGCGGATGCGGCGGACAGAGGCCCGCGACCTCGTCGATGTAGACGACGAGCCGCAAATCACCGAGGGGCTTGGCGGTCATCCAGGCGACGACGTCTTTGCACAACGTTGCGACCACCAGCTCCCGCTCCCGTGGGTTGCGCAGGCCGCCGGTGTACACGACGCTCACGGGCACGCGGTCTCCCGGCGCGGGACGGACCATCGACTCGACGTCGAGCGCCGGTCCGGCGGTGAACAGGAGGCCTTTCGCCCCGACGGTCATCGACTGCGCACGGCGGACGAGGGAGGCGCGCTCTTGCTTCGTCTGAAGGGCCGTGGCGTCCGGCGGCGCTTCGGCTTCGAGGATCTTCACCAGACCCGCGATGTCCCGCGGCCACCGGCCCCCTTTGAGGCAGGATTGAAGCGTAAGAAAGAGCACATCCTTCGCGCGGCCGCCCGTCTCGCCGGAGGGATCGTAGCCCATCGCGGCGGCGAGGCTCTCCGCGAGCGCGTCGAGCGCGACGACGAGGTCCTCGGGCGCCGCGGCGACGGGAGGCGACTTGAGCGGATTCAGCCCGACCGGGGTGCCGCGCGTCGAGCCCGGCGTGAGGATCGACACGGCGGCCCGGGACCAGTACTCCTCGACGACCTCCGGGTCCGCCGGGTGCTCCTTCGCCGACGCGTCCGTGTGCGCGAGCGCGAGGGACGCGAGATCTCCTTGCGGGTCGACCGCGATCACGGGGACGCCCGCGCGGACCGCTTCTTCGATGAACGCCTTCGCGAGGACCGTCTTGCCGGCGCCGGTCGCACCCAAGATGACGACATGGCGCAGGAGCGCGTCCTCCGGCAGCTCGACGGGCGTCTTCGCCTCCGGATCAGTTCCAAGCTGGAGCGACATGGCATTCCTTCGGTGGGCGGTTGAGCGTTAACTGACGGGCGACATATACCTTTGGCGGGGCTTCCCAAAGCGGCCTCAGGTCAGCGGAGAAAAGAGACAACGACATCTTCCGCTTTCGACGCCGGACGGGGACTTCGCCACGGTCCCGGCGACGCTCTCCGAGACTTTCGACTGCCCGAGGTCCTCGCCGTACAACGTGGCGTCCGTCAGGGGCGCGAACGTCCCGGCGTCGAAGTCAGCCCGGACCTTCGAGTCGAGGAAGATCGACCTCGGCACGACGATCGTGTTCACGCCGACGACGAACGGCCCGTACGCCGACGTAAGGTCGAACCGAAAGTCCGACGAACCACCCATGCCGTCGGCGTCCGTGTCCGCAGCCTCGGAGTCAGGCCAATGCTCCCCGTCTCCGCTAGCTGTAGACAGCGTCGAATCGGTCCTTGGGAATCATGATGTCTTCGCCCCTTGCAGCCCGCGCTCGGTTCTCCGGCGTCTCGATTTCGACCCGCATGATTGCGAGTATCTTCGCGTATCGTCGGACCTCCTTCTCACCGACGTATAGCAAGAGGTCTAGGGCATTCAGTTGGAACGTAAGGCCATCCCTTAGTGTGACGTTGTAGGCGGGCACGAACCCCTTCCTCTCAGCCGCGGGGGTCATGGAGACTATGTCCTTGTAGGGAAGGAACCAGTCTTCCTTCGAGAGGCACTGTTTGGGCTTGAAAGGTGGGTAGAAACCGTCCGCAGAGATTGCCACTCGATTGACGGCTAGGATCGTCCTCCGGGTGTGGAACCAAGCCCCGAGCGCCATGACCGCGACAACCGGGGCCACACTAGCGTAGTATCTGAGCGGGTCGGCCGTGACGATTTCGCCACCTTTGAGGAACGGAGCCAGAGCGATCGGAGCGATCACAAGGAAGAAGACGACTCCAAACCACAGGACGCCCCACTGAATCTTTCGTTCCAGGCGCCTGCGGCGCACTCGTTTGGGGGCGATTTCAATTAGGGCTATTCCCGACCGCGGGGCCAGAGAGTCAGGGCTTGTTGCGAGGGATGACACCGACTCAGCCTTCTGACAGCGCGTTGTTCAACTTTCCGATATCGGAAACCAAGTCTGTTGCTGTGGTAGCGATGCCGATGGCATTCATCGCGACGGTCACCGGATAGAGGAACGGGTACCATCCCCGGACCAGATTTGCGCCCCGCCCTGAAATCTTGATCATGTCCTTCAGCCCAGACAAGGCGAGGTAGAGGGCTATGACATCCGCCACGACCAGTAGTGTCAGACCGAAAACAGTTTCCCCCAAGGTTGCTCTAATCACTGCCGAGACTCCCAGAATCATCAGCCCGAGGATCGAATCCTTGAGCGCCGTTTCGACGCCTTGGATCGGCTTCAATGGCCTCTGCGCCAGCTCGTATGCGAACAGGAACTGCGCCACGGTGAACGTCGCCCCGGTGACCTCGTTAAACCTGGGCGGTAGCAGGTTCTCGATGACTGCAGACCCGAGCCACGCGTTGATCGCCGCCACGACGAGCATCCCGATAATCAGGCCTGCGATGGCTCCGATGACGATCCCCGCGACGTTCGCGAGACCGAGAGTCATCGCGTTCGTAGTCTTCTCGGCGACGCTGAAGGCGACGATGATCGCAAAGATTGCCAGGGCGAAGGCAGAGAAGAATGTGAGTTGGATCAAGCCGCGGACGAAGTCGTCCGCAGAAAGGCTCCGGATCGACATGACCAGGGCCGCGACCTCGTTCGCCCAAGCGAGGTAGGCATCCACGATGGGTTTCGTCAGCGGGACCACGATTGAGTTCCAGATGGCCATGATCGCCTGGACGAGGCCGTCGACGAACTGGTTGAACACCTCCCCCGCCTTCTGCGCGACCGCCACGACCTTCTCCCAGATCGCCCCGAGCGCCCTCATCCCCCAGTCGACGATCGCCTCCGCCAGGTTGACGAGGAACGTGCCGAGGGCGACGAGGCCGTCGTAGAACATCTGGCCGAGCTGCACGAGGACGTTCACGAAGCCCGGCATGCCGGCCGGCGCCGCGCCCGTCGCGCCGTTCGTCACCTTCGCCCACGGCAGGATCCGCACGACGTCGTACGGCAGGTTGACCAAGAGGACGTACGACGTGACGTCGACGTAGCTGTAGACCTGGACGTTCGTCGCGTTCTGTAGCAACCGGCTCAGGACGTTGTACGCGTTCGCGCCGGAGAGGGACAGCGCAATGACGTTCATCACGCTCTCCGAGACGCTCGCCTGGCTCAGGTCCTCGCCGTACAGCGGCGCGTCCGCGAGGGGCCATTGCCGCGACGCATCCCCCGAGACGAGGTCCGCCTTCAGCTTCGAGTCGAGGAAGATCGACCTCGGCACGACGATCGTGTTCACGCCGACGACGAACGGCCCGTACGCCGAGGTGACGTCGAACGTGAACACGTAGTACCGATCCTGTCCAACGAGCCGGCTCTGGCCATTCGCCAGGGTGATCGTCGTGTTCCCGTCCGTGACGAACAGCGTCTTCGCCTTCGGCAGGGCGACCGTCCAGACGTCGAACGTCATCCAGGAGTACCCGTTGTACAGCGTGCACGACGAGACGCCCGAATTGAGCGTGCACGAGGGCGAGCCGGAGTTGAGCGTGTAGGTTATTGATCCGTCAACGAGGACGTCGTCCCATAGCAATCCGTCGACGGACCATCCGGTCCCCCGCACGGAGGCCGACGCGACATCGTCCGGGACGTCCGCGTAGTACGTCAGGTCGAAGACCGCCGTGGAGGCGATGTTGGACCCGCACGGGAAGGAGAAGTAGACGTCCTCCGTTGCCCACCGGTGCTCCGTGACCCACGTGTACGCGTCGTTCACGCGGATGACCCCCGCGAGTTCCGGCGTGTCGCGGTCAGAACATTCCCGGGCACGAATTCGCCATGGTCGGAACGTCACCCGCATCCAGAGGCCGACGCCCCTGCTGGGATTCGAACCCAGGTCTGAAGCTCCGCAGGCTTCTAGCCTGTCCAAACTAGCCGACAGGGGCGCAGCGGCGCCAAACGGCCCGGGCCTATTTGATGATGCTGATTGCGCTCCGCCTAGGCCTTGAGCACTTCAATCGTCCGGAGGAAGATCTCCTCGATTAGCCCGCTCGCATAGACCTCGCGCAGCAGGCCGCGGTCCCGGTAGTACTTAATCAGCGGCGCCGTCTGCTTCTCGTGCGTCTCAATCCGCTTGCGCACGACGTCCTCCTTGTCGTCCGCACGGATGATGAGGGTCGTGCCGCACTTGTCGCAGATGCCGGGCTTCTTCGGCGGGTTCATCAGGATGTGGTAGACCGTGTCGTCCTTCGGGCACACGCGCCGGCCCGTGTTCCGCTTGATCAGGTCCTCCGGCTCGAGGAAGAGGCTCACGACCGCGTCGAGCTTCGTGAGTTTGGAGAGCGCCTCCGCCTGCGCGATGTTCCGCGGGAAGCCGTCGAGGATGAAGCCCTTCTTGGCGTCCGGCTCCTTGAGCCGACGTTCCGTCATCGCGATCACGAGGTCGTCCGGCACGAGCCGCCCGGAGTCCATGTACGCCTTCGCCTTCTCCCCGAGAGGCGTATTGTCGACGACGTTCCGCCGCAGGATGTCTCCGGTCGAGATCCGCGGCACACCGAGGTACGCGGAGAGCTTCTCGGCCTGGGTGCCCTTACCCGCGCCCGGGGGGCCGAGGAGGACGAGACGCATAGCCCATGCAGAACGAGTCGGCGGTCAAAAGACTTTGGACGCCACGAGGCGGTCTACCGGACCCGGCCGCTGGAGCAGCTTCGGGTCCCGAAGACCATACCTCTACTTAGAGGTATGACGCCCTCCACGGATCGCATGAGAGAGCCTTTGCGGAGGTGTCCGACCGGCTCGTCCGTCTCACGTCGTCGGCTCGACGTCTCGGAAAGCCGCGTAGAACCATCCGATCGCGACGATGTAGAACGCGGTCGCGATGAAGATCGGGAGATCGAGATGGCCCGACGCCATGAGGACGCCACCCGCGACCGTGCTCACGCTGTTCGGGATCCGCCAGACGAGGGAGTTCAGGGCGCTCGCGAAGCTCCGCTGGTCCGGCTCCACGATCCCCATGACGAACGAGTCGGCGAGGGGGATCGACATGTTCATCAGCGACGCGCGGACGACGTAGATCGCGCCGGCGGATACGGGGCTCGGAGCGAACGCCAGGGCGAGCATGAACGCCGTCGAGATGCCCTGGGTCGCCGCGATCGCCGGCACGCGTCCCCACCGCTTCGCAAGGCGAGAGCTCGCCACGGCGGCAAATCCGATCGTCAGGCTCGCGATGCCGAGCACGGGACCGCTGAACGAGTCCGGCACCGCGAACTTCAGGAAGAGCCACGTCGGGATGAGGGGGATGATGAATCCGGCCCCGAGCCCGATGAGGCCGTTGTATCCGGAGAACCGCGCGAGGAGCCGCAAGTCCCGCCCGCGGAAGAACCGCTGCCGGCTCGGCGGCGCGTCCCGGTATCCCCGAAACAGGAAAAACAGCGCGATCGGCGAGACGACGGCCCCTGCGGCGAGGATGAGGAACGTGGCGACATGGACCGTCCGCGAGTCCACGCCGGTCGCCGCCTCGAGGGGCGGCAGGAATAACGGAATCGTGTAACCCGCTCCGGTCGCCAGCGCGCTCACGATGAAGGAGAGGGCGAAGGCGGGATCGCGGTTCTCGGGGACCGTCTGGTCCGCGATCAGCGCGTTCCATGTCGAGCTGAAGGCCCCGTCGACGAGGCCGGCGAGGAAGGAGGCGACCAGGAGGATCCGCACGTCCAACGTCAGGGCGAACGTCGCGATGATCGGCGGGAACACGACGAGCGCGACGAGCAAGACACGCATCTTGCCCTTCCGGTCCGCGAGGATGCTGAGCGGGATCGAGCCGAGGATCAACGCGCCCCCGTTGACGCCGAGCAGCAGGCCGATCGTCCCCGAGTCGAAGCCGAGCTCCGGGAGGTACGCCGGGACCCACACGAGGAAGAATCCGTACGCGATGGCGGACGGCGCGAGGAGGACGATGAACCACACGACCCGGCGAGGCACCGGCACGCGCGTCCGCGGGGTGTCCGGCGAAACGGTCGACGCCATGGGCCGTCCGGGCGAACGGCGACCCGGTTATCTAGCCTCTGGTGAGGTCGGCGAACGGGATTTGCCGCGCGATTCCGAAGTTCCATAACGGACGAACGTCTTCGCGATTGCTCGGGAGAGAGACCCAATGCGGATCGGGATCATCGGGGCGGGGCACATCGGCGGGACGGCTGCGAAGCTGTTCGCCCAGGCGGGACACGACGTGGCGGTATCGAATTCGCGGGACCCGGCGTCCTTGGATCCCCTGGTCTCGTCCATCGGGCCGAGGGCGAAGGCCACGACGCCTGCGGATGCCGCGACGTTCGGAGACGTGATCCTCCTGGCAATCCCATGGAGGAAGATGGACCAGCTCCATCCCGCGGACCGGTTCGCCGGGAAGGTCGTCATCGACGCGATGAATCCGTACTCGGCGGCGGGCCGCGTCATCGACCTCGGGGAGAGCACGTCGAGCGAGGAGGTAGCGAAGCGACTCCCGGGCGCTCGCCTCGTCAAGGCCTTCAACACAATGGGTTGGAAGACCTTGGAGACCGGCGGACGGCCGTCGTCGAAGGGCCGGCTCGCCGTCTTCGTCGCGGGCGACGATGCAGCCGCCAAAACGACGGTCGCGAAACTCATCGAGGAGATCGGGTTCGCGGCGGTCGATACGGGTTCGCTCCGCGACGGCGGGCGACGCCAGCAACCCGGCTCACCGATCTACGGGAGGCCGATGACCGCGTCCGAAGGCTCGGAAATCCTCCGCCGCCGACCATGACCGCGGCGCCTCCACGGTCGGCCTTCACCCGGCGAGAGAGGCGGATCATCGACGCCGCGCCCTCCCCCGAGAAGGTGCAACGCTGGCTCGAGTCGCTGCCATACAATCACGAGAGACGGGGCGAGACGCTGCGCACGTTCCGGGGCGTCGTGCGGGCGAACCAGGTGCACTGTCTCGAGGCGGCGCTATGCGCCGCGACGATCCTCGAACAACACGGATTCCCGCCGATTGTCGTCGATCTCGAATCCCAGGACGATCTCGATCACGTCGTCTTCCTGTTCCGACGAGGCGGGAAGTACGGGACCGTCGCAAGGTCGCGGGACCCGGGCCTCCACGGCCGCAAGGCGCTCTATCAATCCGTCCGCGACCTCGTCTATTCGTACGTCGACCCGTTCGTCGACCTCACAGGCCGCGTCAACGGTTATGGAGTCCTCGATCTCCGGACCCTCCGCGCGGACTGGCGGCTCTCTTCGCGGAACGTGTGGGCCGTCGAGCAGACGCTGATCCGGATGCCCCACCGGCGGCTCCACACCTCGGACGAGCGGTACCGGTGGTGGCACGAGCGCTACAAGCGGTACAAGGCGCGCCATCCCGACGGCCGACCGAAGTTCTACCCGACTCGCCACCGGTGGCTCTAGTCCGAAGGCGCACTATCGCGCCGTCCTGAAAGACGTGGGGCGAAGGGATTATCCGACGTCGGCTCCATCGGTCTCGCCCCCCCAGAGGGAGCACATCTTGAAAGCGGAGCATACAGGCGTTCGATCGGCGATCGAGGACAGGACGAACACGTCGCGGTGGGCACGGGGACCGGAGGAACCCACGCCGTTCGAGAGGATCCTGAACTCGCTCCGTCTCCCGTACGTCCTCGCCGCCCTTGTGTTCGCGAACCTCCTCGCGGCCCCGGGGTTCTTGGTCGTCGAGTTCGCCCGAACGGGCAGCTGGGATGCGGCGGCTCGGATTGTCGTCGCGAATGGCGGCGACGTCACATGGGAATGGGTGGTGAGCGCCGGGCTGTTCGTCCTCGTCAATTTCCTCGTGTTCCTAGGAATTCGCGGGATGCGGACATGGCTCGTCTCGGCGAAGGATGAACTCGTCGGTCTGTGCCCAGACGGGGAGCCGGCCTATCGTCACGCCTTCGGATTCACGTCGGCAATCTGGCCGATCGTCATCTCCGTAGGGCTCGAATTGGTTTCGGGGTTCGGCCTCGCCTTCAGCGACAGCGGCAGGCGCGAAGGCCTGTTCCTCATTCCTTTGGAAATCCTCCGGTTCCTCCTGACGCTCGGGATCCTCAATTTCGTCTGGATGTACGCGACGGGACTCCTCGGGCTGTACGAACTCGGGAAGCGGCCGCTCCGGCTGAAGTCGTACCGGGAGGATTCGTTGCTGGGCACTCGGCTTATCGGGCAGCTTTCCCTTCGCTTCGCGTTCTCGTACTACGCGGTCCTGCTGATTGTCCTCGTCGGGAATTCATTCGGGGGCGACTTGAGCACCGCGTTGACGGTCGCCGTTTTCGCGGCCATCGGCATCCCGATGTTCTTCCTCCCGCTGACCAGCATCCGCCGCAAGATGGCGGAGGTGAAGCAACGCGAGGTCTCCGCCATCAGAACCCGCTTCGCCCAAGCGGCGGCCGACCCACACGATGGCGAGCCGCACTCGGAGGGCGAGCCGCTCGCGCGCGTCGAGGAGCGCCTGCGGGAACTCACGACCTTGCAAGTCCTCGAGATGGAGATCCGCGAGACGGCGAACATCCGCACCTGGCCGTACGACTCGCGGATGCTCGGGCAGTTGACGATCATCGTCCTGTCCGTGACCGCCGCGATGATCACCCGCCTGCTCATCAACACGCTTGGGCTCTAGCGATCCCCTCCCGGGTCCGGTCCGGCTCGCGTCCGCCGAGGGCGTCGCGGGGAGTTCATTATCTCGTAAGCTATCCTGGTGAGCGGGGGAACCCGCGTGTTGTGGATTCAGTTTGGGAACGTGAAGGAAGGCCGAATGAAGGATTTCCAGGCGTGGACGAAGAAGAACGAGAACCTTTTCGCGAAGCATGCGCCACCCGGCTGGGCGTACCGAGGCACCTTCGGGACGGTGCTCGGGTTCGGCCGATTCGACAGCGCGCTGATCATGGAGTGCGGCAAGTACGGCGACTTCGACAACCTCCGGGAACACAAGGACGAGACCTGGAACCGTTTGGGGCAGGAAGCGTCCGAGTTCTTCCTCCCGGGACAGAACGAGGCGATTCTCCTGCGCGAAATCGGCGACGTCAAGGTCATGGAGCCGAAGAAGGCGAAGAAAGCCTAGGCAAGAGCGCTCCGGATCGACATCCGAATTTTCGGGAAGGACACGGCAGTCTCACGCCGCGCGATCCTCCGAGCCGAAGCGCACGAACGGAAGGTTCCCGCGGGTCACCAAGCGGTCCAGTTCGAGCGGGATTCCCTCGAGCTTCGACATGTCGAGGACGTCCCCGAACGCCCCGGGATATCGGCTCTCGAACTTCCGGACGAGGGCGCGCATCCTCGATGTCAGGGACCCGGGGGTCCGGCCGCGGTACACGACGGCGAGGTAGACCCGGGCTCCGCGGACGATCGACACGCGCTTCTCTCCGAGCTCGAGTCCCTCGAGGTGCCGCTCCTTCTCGTCAGAGAAGCTGCGGCGGGCGAAGTCCATGATCGTCGTCAACATGCCGGTCAGCAGGTCCGTGTCGAGCGACCCATCCCCGCGGCGCGACACGCTGCTCACGAGCAGGCCCGTGTTCGTCACGAGGAACGCCCACTCGAGTTGCCTGCGGCGGTAGGCGAGGAACCCGCCGAGTGCGCCGCCGGCAAGAGGCAGCGGAAGCCAGTAGAGCCAACCGGGGATGATCTCCTGGACGACGCCCGCCGGCAGGACCACGCGCACGTGGATCGTCGTCGTGCCCGTCAGGTTGCCGTCGCTCACGACGACGTCGATGGACTCGTCCGCGTCCGCCGCATATGTGAGGAGGAGCCCTTGGCCGAGAATGAGGGCGTTCGGGCTGTTCGTAGACACGAGCACGAGGTCCGACACCTTCGTGTCCGGATCCTCCAGGTACGACACGAGCGAGAGGTACGTCGTCGTGACGTTCAGGAAGACGTCGGGTACCGCGCGGAAGGCGGGCGGACGGTCCACGTGGAGGACCGTGATCCGGACCGTATCTTCCTGGAGCGCGCCCTGTGGGTCCGTGGCGCGGAAGGTGACCGTCTCGGTCCCCCACCATCCGGCCGCGCTCGTGAGGTCGACGCTCCCGTTCGCCTGGATTGTCACGCCAATCCTCGAATTCCCGACGGTCCAGAAGAGCAGGTTGCCATCCGGGTCCGCGAAATAGTCGGAGAGGCGGTACGCCGCGCGGCGGGTCGTCCCCTCGTCGAAGGAGGCGTCCGGCATCTTCGCTACCACGATCGGAGGCCAGTCTGATCCCACCGCGACGAGGACCGTGCGGTCCACCGTGAACGCGCCATCGCTCACGGACAGGATGAGGCGCTGGACGGTGCCGTTCATGACCCATGGGTACGTCAGCGTGAGGAGGTGGCCCGACACGAAGGCGTGCGTTGGGTCCGAGGTGCTGACGACCAGGTCCGACGAAGGGTTGTCCGGGTCGCTGAGGTACGGGTCCAGGTTGAAGGAGAAGGGCGTGTCGAACCGCACGCGCAAGTCCGGGACCGCACCCCACACGGGCGGCGCGTCGACGTGCAGGACCGTCACCCGGACGGTGTCCTCCGCGATCGCCCCGGTCGGGTCCGTCGCACGGAACGTCACGTCCTCCTCGCCCCACCACCCACTGGGCGCTTGGATGTCCACGCTGAGGTTCGCGCGGATCGCGACAATCAAGTGCGTGTAGCCGGTCGAGTAGAACAACGAGTCTTGGTCCGGATCCGAGAAGTAGTCGGACAAGTTGAACACGCCGCGGACCAGCGCGCCCTCCTGCAACGTCACGTCGGGCAGCGACCTCCGAAGGGCGGGCGGGTGGTCCGTCGTCACCTTGACCACGACGACCCGCGTGACCCCGAACGTCCCGTCGCTCAGGGTCAGGTTCACGAACGCCCACCGCCCAAGGTACGCCTCCGGATACCGGAAGGTGACGTTCGTCCCGGATGTGGACACGTGGGCCGGGTCATCGCTCGTCAGCGTGAGCGACGCGGCCGGCGTGTCGGGATCGCTCATGTAGGGACCCTCGTCGAACACGTACGTGTCGTTCGCCGGTACGTAGAGCGGGGACGGCGGGCCGAATGTCGGCGGACTATCCACCTGGGTGACGTTGATCCATGCGGTCTGGCGGTCGAAGCCTCCTTCGGGATCCGTGAGCCAGTAGGTTACCAAGGCATCGCCCCAACGGCCGCTCTGAGGCGAGATCGTCACGGTGAGCTCGCCCGGGATGTTTGCCCCGCCAATCGCGACGACGGCCGGGTCGAACCCGGTGACATTCCACCGCAGCCGCGAAGCCGGCGTGTCGGGGTCCGAGGCGTAGGCGCTGAGGTCCAGCGCCGCAGGACCCGCGTTCTCCGGGAGTAAGAGGTTCGGGATCCGACCGGCGATCCGCGGCGGCTCGCGCCCGCCACCCGCGGACGAGAAGGTGTAGGAGACCGTGAGGATCGGCCGGTGCACGGTGTCGGGGGAGTCGGAGCTGAGGAACCCATGGAGGACCCCCGTGATCTCGCTCGCCTCGAGGAAGAACACGCCGTCGTTCGGAGCGAGGCCCGCGACCCAGTCTTGGACGAGGTTCGTGATGTTCCAGGACACCCAACCAGGGCTCGCCACAGCGCTGGTCGACGTGAGCCCGAAGTCGCCTCCGGATGTGGCCCACGGCGTCGTGCCGTCACGGTAGTTCCAGGACACGCCCGCGGCCGGGGAGACCCGAAGGATGCCGAGGCTCGCGTCGAGCATCGGTGCGCCGCTCCCGGACGTCCCGTCGAGGAACCGCTGCGTGTGGTTGACGTTGTATCCCCAGGTACGCCAGTCGTGGTCCAGCCCGCCCGTCCCGTAGGCGGCCATGCCGCCCGCCGTGGGCACGAGGATCTCGAGGGTCCCGTTGCCCGTGAGGTCGGCCACAGCGGGACTCGTCATCGGGAACTGATACGTGCTTCGAAGATTCAGGTTCGGCGGGGAAATCGTCCAGCCGTTGGCGAGGAAGCCCGTGGCGGTGAGCACGTCGACCGCCGAGCCCTCGATGAACGCGATTTGTCGCGTGCCGCTCCGATCGAAGTCCGCGACAACGGGCGTGCCCGCCTGGGTCGTCCCGGCGTTGTAACTCCAGAAGGTGGACCCGTCGGACCCGCGCAGGTTGTACACGGTCCCGGACGTGACCCCCACGAGGATCTCCGGGAGGCCGTCGCCGTTCACGTCCGCCATGCTCTGGCCGCCTTGTCGGTACGTCGGGAGGGATCGGTACCATACCGTCGTGCCGTTCGAGGCCCAGAGCGCGAACTCGATGCCGTTGTTGCTGACGTCCCCCGTGACGACCTCCGAGAAGCCGTCGCCGTTCACGTCGCCGTAGGCGACGCTCCCCTCAAGGAACGAGCCGCCGGGCGCGTTCGCGGCCCACAGCTCGGTGCCGTCGAGGGCGAACGCGTGCATCTTCTTGTCGTCGCCGTCCACGAGGATCTCCGGCACGCCGCCCCCGTCGATGTCCGCGACCGTCGGCGTGTACGCTGCCACGGGAACCGTGTACGAGGGAAGGGACGCCCCGGTGCGGCCGTCAATCGCGGCGAGGTTCCTCGCGTTGCTTCCGACGAGGGCGTCCAGGACGCCGTCGCCGTTCACGTCGACGAGGGCCGGAGTCGTGAAGAGGACGGCCCCGCTGTTGTACGTCCAGACGATCGCACCCGTGCTGTTGAGCCGGACCACGCTCGGCGCGTTCGTCGACACGACGACGCTGAGTTGGCCGCTGCGGTCCACGTCCGCGACCTGGGGGGTGAAGGGGACGCTCTGGCCGGCGGAGACGAGTGTCCGCCACTTCAGATTCCCGGCCTCGTCGAGGCAATACAGGTATCCGTCCGTCCCGCCGAACACGATGTCCAGCCGGCCGTCGTTGTCCAGGTCCGCGATCGTCGCGCCGGAAGCGCCGCCCCCGGTGGGGCCGTATGTCCAGAGCGGACCCGCACTCCAAGTGCCCGTCCGGTACGAGGGCACGGACGTCCCGTTCGTGCTGTACACGATGTCGTACGTCTTCGAGGCGTACGCGCGGACCGTCGCACCGAAGAACACATGCGCGGACGAGATCTGGCCGCCACTGTACGCGTAGCGATACACCTGGGAAGGCACCTCACCGCCTGCCTCGTACACCCGGAGGTCCCGCGCGGGATCCGCGATCGAGTTCGACTGGAACGGGACGACGACCTCGACCGGCTCCAACGTGCGGTTCACGCCCGCCGTCTCGCGGATCGTGACCGGCTGGACGGTCCACGAGTGACCCCCATCGCCTTCCGCCCACGACGCGGACGCGGGGATGACCCGAACTTCGCCGCCCGCGCCTTGCACCTCGTACATGCCGAGGGTGGCGTTCACGATCGTCGCATTCGACGGGAGGCTCGCCAGGTCGAACCTCAGGAGACTTCGAGCGAGGTAGCCGCTCGTCGCGTTCGGACCGACCCACAGCGCCGCGCCATCGCCGTAATTCCAGAGCGGTGTCCCGCTCTGGACGAACGAGTCCGTGCCGCTCGCGCCGGGCTGAAACACCACGACCTGGAGGCCCCGCGTGCTCGGGGCCGACCGACCGGACGCGGCGCCGGAGAGGAGGGATGCGATGACCATCGCGACAAGCAGGACGACAACGCTTCGAGCGGACGAGATGGCCATCGCTGGTCCCGTATCGCGGCGGTTCCCGGACGCCCAGATAAACCGGACGCCGCCGTTATCGGGGTTGATTGCCGGGGGGTCGCGGCCGGCGCACCGCCGTTCGGCACGTCCCTAACAGTTTCCTTGGAGTTTTGTCGGATGCGTGCGATGCCGTGGCATGCCCGACCGGGAAGGGCGGGAGGTCCGGAGTCTCCGGCCCGCCTCGATGCTGAGCGGAACTGCATTGCGATCGACGAGAGCCGGATTCGCGGCCGTGTTCCTCGTGTCGCTCGTGTTCGCGACGTTCGGCTCTTGGTTCAATCTTTTCCTGGCGTACCTGCTGATGCTCGGATCGATGACCATGGCGCTCGTTGGACTCTGGCGGGCGGATCGCGCGGCCCACGAGGCGGCGCGAAACCCGGCGATGACGAACGGAATCTATGCGAGATCCGGCGCCGCTCTATCGGTCGTGGCGTTGCTCCTCTCCGCGTACTACACCGGCCTCCTCGTCGTCGTCGTGTTCCTCTGGCCCGTCACCTTACTTGGGCTCTTGATGGTGTACGCCATCCATCGCGCACGTCTCGATGCCGACGAGGGACCGGGGGCACGCGCATGAACGCCGTGCGCCTCGCCTTCGGCGTTAGCATCATCGTCGTCTTCCTGAACGTGCCAGGTCCCGCGGCGGCGTTCTGCGTGATCGTCGAGCCGCCGACGCCGCTGCCCACGCAGGTCAACGGGACGCAGGTGGAGATCCAGCTGACGGAGGGGTTCGCGCGGGTCGTCATCATCAAGGAATTCTACAACCCGAGCGACGAGTTCAAGCAGGGACAGATCGCGTTCCCCCTCGAGAAAGGCCACGAGCTCATCACAGACCTCCGGCTCAAGATCGGGAACGTCGTGTACAACTCGTCGGCGCAGAACCGGTCCGACGCCTTGACCGCGTTCCTCGACGCGATCGCGAAAGGCCAGGACGCCGCGCTCGTCCAGTACGATCCGGCAAGGGACCTCTACTGGATCGCGGTGACGATCCCGCCGAAAGGGGCCCGGACAACCGTCACGACGCTCGAAATGCCGCTCACGAAGGCGGACGGCTTCTACGAATACGGGTATCGCCTCTCGATCGACGCGCGGGACAGCGTGTCGTACCTCCGGGTGCACGTCCGCATCGAGACCGTCGCCCCGCTCGGCGAGGTGCTCCTGCCGGGCCACGCGGACCTCCCCGTTGTCCGAAGCGGGTTGCACCGTGCGGACGCGTACATCAATGCGACCCAGGGCGCTGGCACGGGCGACCTTCCGATCCGCTTCCGGGCCGCCGGCGCGTCCCTTGGCCAGTTCGCCGAGCCGACGGGAGATCGGTACGTCCGATTCTCCTTGGACGCCTCGGACCCCGCGTTCGCGTCGTCCGTCCAGCCAAAGCCGCGCGCGCTCCTCTTCCTGCTCGACGCGTCGGGAAGCATGGGGACCAATGACCGCTGGAGGCTCACCAAGGAGACGGTGCGACAGATCGCCGCCGACCTGGGCCCCGGGGAGTCGTACGCGCTCGCGGTGTTCCAGGGAGCGACCGTCACGCCCTTCGCCGCGTCCCTTCAGGCCTGGTCGTCCGCGTCCGAAGCGAACCTCCTGGGCTTCCTCGACTCCTTCCGGCCGCACGGGAGCACCAGCCTCGCGGCGCCGCTCGCGCAGGCGGCCCGGTGGGCGGCCGACGCCCGCCGCCTGGGCCAGCAGCCGATCCTGGTGCTCGTCTCCGACGGACGGCCGACGCGCGCGCCGGTGGACCCCGAGCTGGAGACCGCCTACGCCCGCGTCTCGTACGACGCCGACATGCCCGTCTTCGCGGTGGCGGTCCAACCGAGCGACCACGCCGACGAGGACCTCCTCCACAACCTCTCCCACTACCATCGCGGGGAGCTGGTCACACTCCACGCCGACGTCTCGAACGCCGTGGCCGAACTCCTCGGCTCGATCCAAGTTCCCGTCCTGGAAGGCGTCCGCCCGGAGATCCCGGATGCGGTCAACGTGACGATCGCGAGCGCGAATCCCCAGACGATCTGGCAAGGCGGCGAGGCGTTCGTCATCGCGAAGATGCGGGGGACCGAAGCCGATCCGATCGACCTCCGCATGGCGTGGTCGGACCGAGATGGGGTCGGGCACACCCTGGACGTCCAAGCCGCGGGTCCGGACGTCGCCTCGCAGTCGCTCCTGAAGCGGCAGTGGGTGCTGACACGCATCCATGCGCTGCTCGAAGCTGCGCACGCCCGGGCGGATCCCGCGGGCATCGCCGAGGTGACGGCGCTCGCGACCGAGAACCGCGTCGCCACGCCGTACACGTCCCTGCTCGTCCTGCTGCCGCAGGAGACCCAGGGCGGGGAGCGATCGACCTCCGACTCATTCGCCGCGTCCCCGATTTTCGGCGGTCCCGCGGGCTTCGCCTCCAGCCCCGGATCGGGCGGGTCCCGCAGCTTCCTCCCGCCGCTCGTCGCCGAAGCCCAGAGAGCGGACGCGATGAGACGGGATCTCGCGAACCCACTCGTCATCGAGGACGAAGTCGATCGGTTCGTCGCCGTCGGGTCCCCCGAATATTCGAAGCTCGACCTGTCGGGAGCCATCTCGCGATACGAGGGCACCTACCTCCGCATCGTCGAGGTGGGCGGCGAACTCGTCGGCGTGACGAGTTGGCCTCCCGGTACATCGCAGCTCGTCGCGAACGGCCTCGGCTTCGCTGGCGTGATCCTGTCGATCATCGCCCTCGCGCGCTTGCCTCGCCGCAGGCATCAGTCCCACTGACCAAAGTCGTCGGGCGAGGACGGTCAAGTTCCGAGCAGCGTGGCCGGGTAAGGGGGGAGTGCTTGCATTCAGTCGAAGCGGCCCGGCTTCAACTCCGCTCAAGATGCGAAACCCGAGGAGACGCTCTACCTCGCCAATCTCCGGTTGGCGGCGATCGCGTGGGTCCCGCGCACCGAGTCCCTCACCACGACGTCCACGTCACGGGCTGATCCGGGACGAGGGTTCGCTCCCAACTGGGCGCTCCGCTGGGAAAGACCTTCACGGTGAAGGCCACCGTCGACCTCTGACCGGTAACCGTCGTGGTCTCCGAGAACGTCTGCGTCTCCCCGGGGCCAAGCACGACCTCCGTGTGGGCGAAGGCGTCGAAGAGCGTCCCGTTGACGGGATCGTAGGCCCATAGGGTGAACAGTGCGAAGTGCGCCGCCGAACGTCCCACGTTGTGCAGGACCAAACGGGCGTGGACCACCGTCGTGTCGTTCCCCGGGGCGCCGGGACCCAGATTGACGTCGGTCACAGAGATTTCGACGGATCCCCGTTGCAGCACGAAAACCGCTGCCACCGCGACGCTCAAGACCACGGCTGCCGAGAGCGCAACGGCGAGGAGGGTTCGGGATCTTCGTGGATTCATCGCTGGATGAAGCATATTCAGTCGGGATTTCAAGGTTATGTTTTCGTCCGGCTCGGGACCGCATTCGGACCGCTGCGTATGGGCAGATTCCGGACGAGGGCCGCTCACCTGCGAAGATGCGGCGCAACCCGCCTAAAATCCGATCCCGAGGAGGCGCTCGACCTCGCCGATCGGATTGAGGATCGTCGTGTTCGAACTGCCCGCGAAAAGCAAGCCGATCGCACGATTGTCGGCGTCCACGATCAGGGAGCCGCTGTCGCCGCCCTGGGAGAGGGCCGAGGCCACGAGCTGGTCGCGGAATCGCGCGGTTCGGGTGAGGCCGTAGAACACGCGGATGGTCGCGGCGACCGCGGTGATTTGCCCCTGCGTGAGGCCGGTCGTCCGGCCGCTCTTCTTGACCGGCATCCCGATCGTCCCGGACACCGTCCCGGAGACGGTCCCGATCTCCAGGATCTCGTCGGAGACGTCCGCATCGCTCAGCGGCTTCCCCAAGGCGGCGTCCACGACGTTCCGAACAGGCCGCGCGATGCCGAAGAGGCTCAGGAGCCAGTCCAAAAAGCCGTCGAAGACAATCGGGACGAAGGCGTCGAGGGTCGCGATCCGATCCCGGTCCGTCCCGCCGTCGTACGGTCCCGGCTGCAAGATCGGGTCCCCGATCGATGCGGCGTTCTCCTTCGCGAGGACGTGGTTGTTGCTCAGGATCATGCGGGCATCGGCACGTCGCGCGACGACGCCGAGGGTCCCTGCCGTGATCCGATAGTGGCCGATGCTGACGCCGCCGGGGGCGGGCCGCCACCGGTCCGTCCTCGCCTGGAGCGCCTGGATGCGACCCGTCTCGACGACGTCCGTCTTCATCGCTTCGATCGTCTCCGGAATGAGATCGTTCGGCCGGAGCTGCGACCTCGGGACCTTTCGCTCCACGAAAACGACGACGCACGGCTCGTCCGTCCGACGGCCGCCGACGACCTTATTGGCGATGCCCACGCCGACAACGTTCCGCTTCCGAAACAGCCGCGTCTCATGAATCCGCGGGACGCTCTGCCAGGCCATGCCCCGATCGGATGGCGCTCATCGTTATAAGAGGATTCGTCGAAACCGTGCCAGCGTTCTCCCGCTCCGCGTCCCGGCGCGGCTTCTTTCGAGCCACAGGAGAAGCGTTATAGTCGATGTCGGTTTCCCTCCCAATTCCGTTTCGGTGGAGCGCGGGGCGTTGGCGCTGGACTCCGGGGACATCGCGTGGGTCATCGCCGCCACCGCCCTCGTCATGATCATGACGCCCGCGCTGGGCTTCTTCTACGGCGGACTCGTCCGGCGGAAGAACCTCGTCTCGACGATCGCACAGTGCTTCGCCATCTTCGCCCTCGTCAGCCTGGTGTGGGCCCTCTGGGGCTACACGCTCGCCCTGGGGCCGTCCTACAACGGCTTCATCGGTGACCTATCGAATTTCGGGCTGAACAATGTGGGAGCCGCCCCCAACCCCGGCTACTCGTCGACGATTCCGGAACTCCTGTACTTCGCCTTTCAGCTGAAGTTCGCCGCGATCACGCCCGCCCTCATCATCGGCGCGTTCGCGGAGCGGATCCGGTTCAAGGCCCTCCTGATCTACATCGTCCTCTGGACGACGTTCATCTACGTGCCGATCGCGCACTGGAATTGGGGCATCGGCGGATTCCTGAAGTCCCTCGGCGTGATCGACTTCGCGGGCGGCCTCGTCGTCCACACGGCCGCCGGCGTGTCCGCGGTCGCGGCTGCGCTCGTGATCGGGCGGCGCGAGGGGGTCGACCGCCTCGACAGCCGGCCGAACAACATCCCGTACGTGATCCTCGGCGCCTCCGTCTTGTGGTTCGGATGGTTCGGCTTCAACGCCGGGAGCGCGCTCGCGGCGGATGCGCTGGCCGTCAACGCACTTGTCGTGACGAACCTGGCGGCCGCGGGCGCGGCGGTGAGCTGGATGCTCACGGACTGGGTGCGGAAAGGGAAGCCGTCCGCCGTCGGGATGGCGGTCGGCGCCGTCTGCGGGCTCGTCGCGATCACCCCGGCCTCGGGGTACGTCGGCCCGATGCCGTCGATCATCATCGGGTTGGTCGCGGGGGTCCTCTGCAACTACGTCGGCAGCTGGAGGGCGCGGACGACCCTGGACGATTCCCTCGATGTCTTCGCGTGCCATGGGGCCGGTGGGATCTGGGGGACGATGGCCACCGGTCTCTTCGCATCGTCTCTAATCAATCCGACCGGCCCGAATGGCCTGTTCTTCGGGAACCCTGGCCAGCTCGGCATCCAGGCACTGGCCTGCGTCCTCGTGGCGGCCTTCGCGTTCGCCGGGTCGTACGTCCTCTTGCGCATCATCAATATCTTCACGCCAGTGCGAGTCAGCCCGGCCGAGGAACACGCGGGCCTCGACACCTCGGAGTTCGGCGAGGAAGCCTACGCGACCGAGCGCGACGAACCGAACCCGACCCAATCAGGATTGGCCTTCTGACGCGTCCTTGACGGCCGCGTTGCGTGTAACGAGTACAACTTCGGCTTGGCCTGCGGCTCGTTCCAGTACGGCCTCGTCGTGACGTACCTGAGCTTCGCCTCGAAGCGGTCGTTCAGGAACTCCCTTTCCGGAGGAACTCCGGCGCGAAGCCCACCGACATGGGCGTCGGCGAATCCAAACGGCTCGCATGGCCGTCGCAGCTGATCAATACGGACAGGCGCCGTCGTTTCCGGTACCAACTGTGAATCTCCAGACCGTCGACGTATACAACGAAGCACTTCTCCACCGGAGAGCCGATGTTGATGTACTTCGCTTGGACGCTCTGGCTCTGCCCGAACTCGACGCCAGATGAACCGTCAGCGATACGCCGATGGCCGAGACGCTGAACTCAACGTCAACCGTTACGGTGACCGTGAGCGTATACGTGTATGTGTTATTGTGATACGCAGCGACGTGCACAAACGGATACGCCCCGTTAGCCACCGCTCTTGACTCTCCCTGATCCCTCGTCAGCTGTTCAGTTGTGGACTCCGAGGAATAGAGGGCGGACTTGTAGGACTGGACGTACACCATCTGCTTCCCGGCCGAGTCGACGATCTTATACGCCGTGCCCGTCGGCCAGTAGTCGCGCCATGGAGCCGTCCCCGATGAACTGTAGCCCGTTTCGATCGTGATGTCAGTCCCAATCGAGCCCGCGAAATTGACCCCCAGAAATCCCGCTTGGAAGCCCGCGTCGACTTTCGCGTCGACGCTCACTTTGGAGCCGGGCGCAAAGGCGCCGACACTGTCTGCCCCCGGGCCAAGACCCCCGAAACAGATGCGGGCTTTCCTGCCGGTCCGTTGTCGCAAGGCGACGTCTCGACGCCCCCCCCCCCGGCCTCGACTTCGTCGAAACGGATATCGGTCGAAGGAAATGCTTACGTCTCAGTTCACCGGGTCGGCGTCCTGCTCGACGAGGATCTCGGACCGGTCCCTCCACCCGGACGACGGAGAAGCAACCCGGCTCCTTCATCGGTGAAGCATAGGCGCGCCGATTGGTGCGGGATTGCGCCAAGAACGTTCCTGAACCGGCGCCGTCACACATGCAAGTCAGAGTCTGGCAAGGCGTGAAATAGGGCTTGGCGCGGAGGTTTCCCCGATTTCATTCTCTCCCTGAACGATCGCCCAACTCGGGGTATCCGTCGCTGGCGCGGGAGCGGACCCCTAGTCCTCGCCGTCTTCGAGCTCCGGCGAGGAAGACCAGCAGGAGGATGAGCCCGAGGCCATGCATCGTATTCGCGACAACACTCATTGTCCACGCGGTATTTGCAAGTTGCTCGTTTCTCCCTCTCGCCGCATCCGCCAACGACACCAAGGACTAGGCGCTCAACGAGAGTCCGGCGCCAATCAGTGCCGCGGGGATGGCATACCTTGCACGGCAGGGAGATCTGAAAGGTTCGGGTCCTCTCCCCGCCTCGACCGATGCGACCTGCACCTACGGTCCCCTGCCGTTAGCGTTGCGCGATTGTCATGGAGACCATGTCCGAATTCATCCAGGTCCTATCCAAGGCAAAAGTAGCCCCCGAAGCCACGGTGATGTGGGTTACGAAGAGCTTGGCCATCATGTGGTATGTGGTGCCCAGTGGGCAGAGGTACACGGGGTTGTGGACGACGAACCGACCTCGGTCCGACCACCCCTCGACATGATCGGGTTGGAAGAACCACCAGCCCCACGTATCGACTTTGTGCACCACGGTCTCTCCCGCCGCGACCACGGAGAACGGATAGTCGCGAATCAGTTCGTGGCGATAGTGGATGTCGAGCACGATGTGGGTGAACGCGTACGGTGCCAAGGGGTCGTGCCCCACTCCGTAGTACAGGATGAACCCGTCATCCACAACTGTGGTGAACGACTGAAAGTTCGCGCACTCGGGGAGGGCGAATTGGGGGCTGCTCATCAATCCAGCGGTCTGGACATCCGCCCGCCCGAAGGGCGAACCCGCGATGGTAAGCAGGTCCGAAACTGTGTTGCCCGTCCCCGGGTTGGCCGAAATGCCGTACACATAGACGTTGGCCATCCCGATTGTGCGTTGATAAACAACTCCCGCGGCTCCATCAGGATACGGGGCGGTGTAGTAGCGCCCCCAGTCCTGGGCGGGGTCCGGATCCGGGGGAGGGGTGTCAGGTGCCGGGGGCGTGAGTGGGGAAGGCCAGGACTGTAGGGAACTCATTCCGAGTAATGACAGGGTCATGTAATCGACGTAGCCTCCGCCGGTCTTCGTGACGTTCGAGAGCAGAAGTAGTGTTGAAAGGTTGTCGTAGTAGCTCCGGAACGAGTAGTTCGTCACTGAATAGTCGACCTGGATCGCCTCGTACGTCGAACCCCGGAACTCCCAGTTCGGGAGGATCGCGGTGACGGTGGAGGACACACCACCTAAGGCGACCGTCGCCCCGACGGCCACATTCGTGTTGACCCAGAGCCAAGAGTAGTTTCCGGGGAACGTCAAGGATTCCCTACTTACCGAATCGTAGCGCCGCTGGACCCAATCGGACCCGTCTCCCGTCGCAAACTTCTCCTCTATGATAAAATGCGTCGCGTTGTTCACGAGTACGGTCATGTTGTACCAGCCGGACGAGACGGTCGTACCGTTCGAAGTCACGTTGGTCCCGCGCCATTCGTAGACTATCGAATTGCCCGGCTGCATCCACTCTCCAGACACACTAGCCGTACGAGTCGAGCCCACTAGTGATAACACCCCAAGTGAGAAGACTATCGCCCACGCGAGGGCCTTTAGAGATACAAACCGTTGCCCACGGGAGCGCCGGTCCCGGAGCATCGCCCACCTCCACTCTCGCTCGCCCACGCCTTGCGCCGTCTGGATTCTCATGGTTCCACACTCGCCTCACCATCCGATGACGGCCATATGGGCTTGAGCGAAATTGGACCAGGGGAGCGGTGAAATTTCGACAGGAATCCGCGATGACTCCCGACGAGCCGTTGCCGAGCGATGCAGGCGAAGTGCGGACTGGGCCGCCGCTGGTAGAACCTGCGGTTTGGTAACGAGGTGGTAACAGAATGGTGGCGAGTTGAACAGAGGGCGGTTCGACGTGGTAACCCCGCCTAAATACACAGAGGCCGCTCATGGCGCCCGTGACCCGGACAGCCGTGCACCAACCCGAGAGTGGCTATCCAGGCACGCCGTACGTCCCGAACGAGGATCGCTGTCTCGAGCTCCTGCGGTTTTTGATCCTCGGCACGCGTGGCGGCCAGAACCGAGCGCGGATTCTCGCGCTGCTCTTGGACCGACCCCGCCACGCAAACGAACTTGCGCGTGAACTCGACGTGAACTACGGGACCGTCACCCGGCACCTCCGGTGTCTGATGGAGGCCGGACTCGTCTTACCGCTCACGCCGGGGCGGTACGCGCAGGCATATGCGGTCGCCCCCGTCCTCCGGAAACACGTTGCCGTATTCGAAGAACTCCAGTCGGCTCTGCAGGTGTCGCGATTTGGCGCGCTGCCTAAGACCACTCCATGACGTACTCGCAATGATCGTCTCCCCGGCGAACGCAGCGTGTCTTCGTTACGGTTCCTGAGAGCTTGCGGCTGCGCAAGATGCCCTCGTACGCGCCGTGGAAACCGGCGCAGAACGCGGGGGTCGGGAGCCACTCATAGTGAAGGAAGCCGGCGCGGTGCTTCCCGGTCCTGACCTCGAGGCGCCCGTAGTTCCACTCCTTGCTATACACGACGGGGGCTCGCTCGACCAGCACCTCCATCGGGACAAGCCTGGAAATCTCGGCTCGGACGGTCGAGATCGCGGGAACGACCTTCGCGCTGACGGACCGGATGAACTGAAAGCTGCCATCGCCGAACCGGGCCTCTAGGAGTTCGAGGAGTTCGTTGTAGGCGTCCACGGAGAGCCAATCGTCTGCCCCGAGGTCGTCGGGGCTGACACCCCACCCGCGGAGTACGTCTCGGACGGCGGATGCTCCGAATTCGCGGGACACATGCCGGACGACCAGGAGGGCGAATTGTGCCCGGATCTTGGGAACGAAACCGAGGAGCGTAGCGCTCTTGGCCACCGGGTTGTATCGGCGGCTCGCATCCCGGAAGTAGGTGTCGAGGGAGAGTCCCGGCTGGGTAATTGCGTAGAGACGCCCCCGCGCCCGAGCTTCGGGCGTGAGGCACTCGACGAGGTCCCGGCCGCTCAACTCTCGGAGAGCCCGGCTCACATGCCCGATGCGCAGGGACGTGTCCTCCGCGATCTGACTCGGCAAACGAGGCCTCGCTGCGAGCGAGCGTAGGACCTTCTCGCGATACCGGCTCGACGCCACGAAACTGAAATCCCGCCACAGCCGGTTCCGAGAGCCCGCCTCACCGCCGACTAGGGCGCGACCTCGCCTCCGTTTCATCCTCGGCAAATCCACCGGTCGCGTCTTGAGGTTTGCGCGGGTCGGGCGTCTGGATGTCCCGGGACCGCCTCGGTATTCATCCCCCATGACATGCAAGCCGCACGAGCGCCCGCGCTGAGGTCCGTCGCCCGAGAACCGAAGTTCCCATCCCGACCTGCGCATCGCGGCCCGGGCTACAAATAGCCGCTGTCAAGGCTCGATCCCACACGGGCCGCGCTCCGCGAGCGAGACTCATCCTTCCTACTCAACGCCGCACGCCGTCATTCGCTCCTTTCCTAGTACAACTTCGGCTTCGCCTGCGGCTCGTTCCAATAGGGCCGCGTCGTGACGTACTTCAGCTTTGCCTCGAACAGGTCGTTCAGGAACTCCGTCTCTGTGTCCTGCATCCTCGCGAGAATCTTGCTGGCGGTCGTCGGGCCGACGCCATAGACAGAGTTCGCGTACACGGCCCGCTTCCCGTAGACGGCCACGAGGTCCGCGATCTGCTTCGACCGGGTGAGGAGCTTCCGTTCCTCGTCCGTGAGGTCGAGCTTCCTCGTCCGCTTCGCATAGGCGTCTCGCACCGTCCACGCGGCCCATCCGAGGACCGTCAGAAGTCGCGACTTGCATTTCGCACATTCCGGATGGTCGGGCATCGCGCCGATCCGGACCTCCTCGTGGAAGTGCCCGCACTCGAAACAAAGGAGGTGAACCGGCTCCGAGGACAGGTGGAGGCGCATCCGGTCCAGGATCTCCCCCCGCTCCGCTTCAGGCGAGAAGAGCTCCGGCGCCTCGACGTACCGCCGGAGGATCGGATACGCGAGGGTCGTCGGCGTCTCCTCGGATCGGCGGACGACGACCTCGATTTGACCAGCACGAATCTTCTGCACGATCTCGCGCACGCGCGCGAAGTCCGCGTGGAGCAGGAGCGCCTCTCGCACCGCCTCGTCGTAAATCGGCGTGTTCGCGAAGCGGACCTCGAACGACCGCAGGTCGCCCTCGCCGACCGTGAGCCCGCGGCGGATCGCGCCGAATCGCTCCGCAATCGCCTTCATGTAATACCCGAGGGGCAGGTGGTCCTCGAGCAGCGCCTTCAAGCCACCCTCCAGGGTCTCGTCGTCGATCCTCAACAGGTCGTTCACGAGGCCCTCGACGTCGAGTTCGCGGGTGTCCGCCACGAGCTCGTACAGGATCCGGTACGGGTCCGTCCACCAGAACCGGACGAGGTGCTTGCGGGCGAGCAGTTCCTCGATCAGGTCGCCCAGGGTGACGTTGACGACCTCGCCGAACGACGAATGGACGATCAGGAAGCGGTCGAACGCCTCGACGAGAATCCGGTCGTCCGTCGGCACGGGCGCGCCGGACTTGCGATGGTTCGCGTGCTCCTCGACGAGCCGCTTGGCGCCCGTCTTGTTGATCGGCCATGCCGTCTCGAAGTGCTCGACCGTCTTCGAGACGCCGTATCGTTCCAGTCGCGTGTCGATCTCCTTCCTGATGCGCCCGACGCGCTGCGCGAGGCCGAACGGCACCGGGAGCATCTCGCCGTCCCAGCCGGGGATCATCGCGTTCGGATCCGACACCGGGGTGACGTAGACCATGCCGTCCTTCCCAATCCGCTCGATCTTCCAGGGCCGCCCGCGGACGATGAAGTGCAGGCCCTCGCGGGCCTTGATCATCATGAACTCCTCGCCGAGGATGCCCACCTGCCGCTGCGACGTCAGGTCGAGGACCGGGTAGCGGCGCTCGTCGCGGATCGTCGAGAGGTTCTCGAAGTAGTAGCGGCGGCCTTTCGGGGTCACGCGGATCCTCTCGCC
>DASPXQ010000062.1:0-5447 GCA_035637195.1 Thermoplasmata archaeon
TTGTCGTACTCCTTCAGCAAGGGCCCCGGCCTCGCGGGCATGCGAATCGGCGCGATCCTCGGGCCGCCCGACGCGATCAAGGCCCTGAGGAAGTACGACACGAACGTCCTCGGCGTGAACGTGCTCGCGCAACGCGCGGCGCTCGCCGCCCTGCACGCGAAGAAAGAATGGCTCACCGAAGTGCGTCGGGTGTGCGAGCGGAACCAGGAGACGATCCGACGGACCGTCGCGAAGGTCGACGGCGCCTCGCTCCCCGTGTTCCCGTCGAAGGCGAACATGTTCGTCATCGACCTCGCTCCGACGGGCGTGAATCCGGAAGCGGTCGAGGAGCGCCTGCTCCATGACGATTACGTGCACACGCGCGCGGGCTCGTACCTCTCGAAGAAGCACGGGGGCAAGTTCCTCCGAGTCTCCTTCACCGTCCCGGAGGCGGACTGCAAACGCTTCGCCGACGCCTTCCCCGCGGTCATGGACAAACTCGCCGCGTGATGCGACAGCCTCATAGCGGGCCACGTGCTTTTGGGACCGAGATCATGGGATTCCTCCAACAGCTCGCCGGCCGAGTCGAAGAAGTCGCCGCAGCGGGCGGCAAGTTTGCGGACGCGTTCGTGCGGACCGCCGGCGCCACGGTCTCCGGCGCCCTCGTGTTCGTCGACCGGGAGATCGGGTTCGCCGCGCAGGCGGCAAAGAAGCGGAACGCGACGAAGTCGGAAGGCCGCAAGCGCCCGGCCGAGAAGTAAGGACCCCGAGTGCGAACGCGGGCCGGGGGAGCCCGGCGAGTCCCTTACTGACCGCTATCGGGAATCTCGAGCGACGGCAGCTGCAGGGTCGTCATCGGCTCCCGTCGGCGAGGTGCGTGCTTCTTCGGCTTCGCGCTCTTGGCCTTCTCCTGTGGAGGATGCCGAAGGTGGGCCTCCGCCCGCTTGATGTCCTCGAACTCCGCGTTGCACGCGCATCGGTAAACGGTCTTCTCTTCCACGAAGATGCTGTGGGCTTTCATGACGTCCGACCGCTTCCGCATCAAAGGCTCCCGCACTTATACTATTGCGAGAGGCTATCACATTTTGTAAGCAGGGAACATCGGCGTCCCTCCCTGGGAAGCGGCATGTCGAGGGGCCACGCGGATCCGACGGCCCGCCGCGCGAAAGCTACTTAGCCGTCTGCGGCCGTAACCGCTGTGACCGGGGAGGATAGCGTGGGCAAGTCGGAGTATCTGAACTACGTGAACGGCGAGTGGGTACCGTCCCACACCGAGGCGACCTACACCGTGATCAACCCCGCCACGGGCGGGAAGATCGCCGCGGTGCCGCAGAGCGATATCGAGGACGCGCGGGCGGCGATCGACGCGGCCCGAGAGGCGTTCGACAAGGGCAAGTGGCCCCGGATGACCCCCGGGGACCGATCGGCGGCTCTGTTCAAACTCGCGAACCTGATCGAGGCGAATCTGGACCGCCTCGCGCCCATCGAGACCCAGAACCAGGGGAAGACGATCAAGCAGGCCCGGGACGGAGACCTCCCCTTCTCCGTCGACAACCTGCGGTTCATGGCGGGTGCGGCCCGCACGCTGACCGGCCAGGCGTCCATGGAGTACGCCTACGGCGGGACGAGCATCATCCGGCGGGAGCCGATCGGCGTGATCGGCCAGATCACCCCGTGGAACTATCCGTTCATGATGGCGATCTGGAAGCTCGCGCCGGCCCTCGCCGCAGGGAACACCGCGGTGCTGAAGCCCGCGAGCCTCACGCCCCTCACGACGCTCGAGCTCGGCAAGCTGATCGAGGAGGCGGGCATCCCGGCGGGAACCGTGAATCTGATCACCGGCCCCGGTCCGATCGTCGGGAACGAACTTGCGTCGAGCGAGAAGGTCGACATGGTCTCCCTGACGGGCGACACCGCGACGGGCAAGGAGATCATGGGCGCCGCGAAATCGAACGTGAAGCGGCTCCACCTGGAGCTCGGGGGCAAGGCGCCGTTCATCGTCTTCGAGGACGCGAACATCGCGGCCGCCGCGGAAGGCGCCGTCGCCGCATCGATGGTCAACGGCGGCCAGGATTGCACCCAGGCCGCGCGGTTCATCGTCCAAGACAAGGCGTACAAGAAATTCCAGGACAAATTCCTCGAGCGGCTGAAGACCGTCCGCATGGGAGATCCGCTCCAGCGGTCGACGGACCTCGGGCCGCTCGTGTCCCAGAAGCAACGGGAGAAGGTCGAGAAGTACGTCGAAATCGGCGAGGACGAGGGTGCGAAGCTCGCGACGGGCGGCAAGCGGCCGAAAGGCAAGACCTTCGACAAGGGCTGGTTCTACGAGCCGACCGCGTTCGTCGATACGGACCCGTCGATGCGCATCGCGAAGGAGGAGGTCTTCGGGCCCGTCGTCAACGTGCAGCGGTTCTCGAAGGAAGAGGATGCGATCGAGGTCGCGAACGACGTCGTGTACGGACTGTACTCCTCCGTCTGGACGAAGGACGTGCAGCGGGCGCATCGCGTCGCGAACGCCCTGCGGTTCGGCGCCGTCGAGATCAACGACCACCTGCCGATCGTGAGCGAGATGCCGCACGGCGGGTACAAGCAGAGCGGGTTCGGGAAGGACCTGAGCGTGTACAGCCTCGAGGAGTACACGGAGATCAAGCACGTGTTCATCGACCTCACGGACCAGGTCCGGAAGCCGTGGCACTACCTGACCTTCGGCGACCCGACGTGATCGAGGCACGACGCGATCCGCTCAGGAGCCAAACGCCTTCGACCACGTGACGACCGCGTCCGCCGTCGCTTCAGGGGATTCCCACATCGGCATGTGCCCGACGTCCGGCAGGATCGCCCGGATCGGCGGCCGGCCCATCGACGGGTCCGCCGCGTCCGCGACCGGGATCAGTGCATCCGCGCTCCCGTGGACCACGAGCCGCGATCCGGAGAATTTCTCGAACACGGCCGTGCGGTCCGGCCGGGCCGCCATCGCGGTGAGACCTGCGATCACGCTTTCGGCACGGACATGCTCGATGATCCGGGTCGCTCGCGGCCGCCACGCCGCCGCGCCGCCAGTTCCCACGAGCTTCTCCGCGAGGCCGGGCAGGAGGACCTTCGTCCCGCCCGCGCGGACTTTGTCGATCGTCTCGAGCCGCCCCCGGCGTACGGTGTCATTGTCGGCGCCTGTCCGCGACGCGATGAGGCCGAGCCCACCGACCAGATCTGGCCTCATTTCGGCGAGCGCGAGCGCAACGTACCCGCCGAAGCTGTGCCCGGCGACCGCGGACCGATGCGGCTCAACGGCCTCAAGGAACGTCGCCAGTTCCGCCGCGTACGTCTCCACCCGAGGACTGGGACCGGGAAGCGGGGGGCTTTCGCCGAAGCCCGACAAGTCCGGTGCGAGGACCCGGATTCCCGAGGCGGCGAGGCGCGGCGAGACCTCGGACCAGATCGTGCGGTTCAGGGGCCAGCCATGCACGAGGACGACCACGCGACCGTCGCCCCGCCCGGCGGCATCGTAAGCGAGCATCGGGCGACCCACTCCGTCGGACCACTAAAGGTTTGACCAAAGGCGATCGAGGTTTGGCGGTGCGCTCGTCACGCGCCCCTCGTGAACCAGAATCCGCCGCCCGAGTCGACGATGCGGCTCAAAGCGATCGCTAGTACTGGTCGTCTCCGAACATCCTCGAATCGGGCGTCCAAAAAGCTCATCCACAAGGACCGCGACTCCGCCCCGCCGCAGGGCACTTCCGGAGGAGACCGCTGCCCACGCCCAACATCGTGATCGTCGGAGACCGCGCGTCGGGGAAGACGACGTTCCTCGCGCTCCTGTACGCGGCGCAGGTCAAGTCGGGTTCGGATCGGGCCGACGACTTTCGATTTCACGTCGCCTTCGAGTCCATCGACGAGATCTCCGGCGTCTTCCAGCAAGTGATGTCGGGGACCTTCCCGGATTCCGCCGCGAAGGAGGGGATTCGCGGGATCACATTCCACCTCGGGTATCGCAAGTCGGGGCTGGGAATCTTGTCACGATTGCGATCGCGCGGGTGGACGCCCGGTACTCCCGCCTCGTTGCGCTTCGTCCTCCTCAGGAATCTCGAGGAAGAGATGGATCGATTTCGGAAGGGAAGTTCCCTCACGAACGCGATGTTGAGAGACGTCCTCGACTGCGAAGCGATTGCGATCCTGGTGGACGGCAGAACTCTCGCCCTCGCCGACGAAGACCGGCAACTCGGCGCGCTGGGGAAATACGACGGAGCCGTCGAAGCGTTGCTGACGGCCATGCAAGGTTCGCGCGGGCGGGGCAGCCGGAGGTCGCTCCATCCAATCTTCGTGTTCACCAAGTTCGACTCCGTGGACCCGAAGGCCCTGCACGCCGCCAATGTAGACGGCGCTCCGCCCGAAGTAAAGAAGACGGGCCTTCGAACCGCCTACGCGGACGCGCTCCTGGACCACAATCTGCCGAACACGATGGCCCGGGTCCGTGCGCCGAATCCTCGAGGAGCGACGTTCACGACGCCCTCGTACTTCTTCAGCTGGGTGCGGACGGACGCGGCGGCGACGGGCCGCCGGGAGCGGATCCGGCTCCGGCGCAGTGAGGGCGGGGGTTGGGAGCCGGACTATTCCAAGGACGAGTACCTCGCCTTGCTCGGGTGTTTCTGGGAGATTGCGAGGGACGCGGGCGAGTGAATTTCCCGCTTCGTCGCGCCCGGGTTGTCGCGACGATGATAACGTTGGGATTAGGATTAAGTACGGTCGGGGGGTCATCCCGCCGTCATGCCCTGCGCACTACTCGGGGACCGCGCTTCCGGGAAAACGACCTTCTTGGGACTCCTGTATTCGGCCCAAGTCAAGTACGGTACCGGCGTCCAAGACGACTTCCGTTTCCACGCGCCGATCCAATCCCTGAATCTCATGTCGGCGGTCTATGAAGGCATGAAAGACGGACGCTTCCCGAGCGCCACCCTGAAGGAGGAGATCACGGAGCTCGGTTTCGTCTTCGGTTACACTCGGAAGGTCGTCGGGAAGTTGCCCTACTACATCCGTCAGCAGAACTGGGTCCATCCGTTCTCCACGCTCCGGTTCTCGGCGTACGACGTCTCCGGAGAAGACATCGAGGAGTTCATCGATACCGGGATCGCCTCGAGGCCGTTGATCCAGCAGCTCCTGAAGAGCGTCGTCGTCGTGGTCCTGGTCGACTGCAGCAAGATGACGACCGAGGTCGACACCGCCGGGTACAAGAAGATGCTCCGATACGACAGCACGGTCGCGAAGCTGCTCGTCGCGTTCCAGACCTACAAGAAGCAGGAGTACGACCGGCTGAAGGATTCCGGCGTCAAGGCCGATGCGCCGAGGATCTACCCCGCGTTCGTGCTCGCCAAGTTCGACACCCTCAAGGACGACGTCCTCGCGCGACTCGGCTTGCACCGCGGATTCCCCGAGGGCAAGCGCCAGCGGAAGGAGTACGCGGAGGCGCTGCTCCG
>DASPXQ010000063.1:0-7623 GCA_035637195.1 Thermoplasmata archaeon
ATGTTCGCGACGATCACCTTGAAGCTCATGCTTCCGTCGTCGTTCATGAAGAACAGGGCGACCCCCCGCGCATTCGTGTCCCGGGGCGTCGGTGCTTCGTTCTTCCCCGCGAGCACCGCGACCCACTGCGCCCCCGCGTCATCCGCGCGGGCCACCGCCGCTGTCAGCGTCAGCCCGATCAATACCGCCACCACGAAGAACGCCGCTGCAACCCGCGCCACTCGCATGTCCTCCTCCGGCCGCGCATACGACGCCAGACCCATAACCGTTTCCCCAACTCCCATCGCGTGGTTCTCGGAAAACGGAACAGAGTTAGCGTCCGAGTTGCCGCACGCGCTGCTTCGCGGGCGTCGCCGAAGCCCATGCCTTCTCGAAGATCTCGAGGTGGGTCTTGACGAAGTCCGGACTGTTCGTCCACAACGCGGCTCCGGCCTCTCCTCGGATCGTCCGCTCGTCCTGGATAAAACGTTGTAACAATCAGTGTTACAAGGGCCTGCGCGAACACCTCATGGGAGCGTCGGGATGTGATGATCCAAGTGTCAACTCCTCCCGACCGACGTCCTCCCGAGTGACCGCATCGTCCACCGGCTGAGCCTTGTCCCCTACAGAGCCGGAACCCTTATTGGCGTGCTGACGCATCGGACGGGAAATGCTTGTCCAAGCCAGCGATCTCGTCAAGGACTATTCCCGGATCCGAGCCCTGGACCAGGTCTCCCTCGAGATCCGCGAGGGAGAAGTCTTCGGATTGTTCGGCCCGAACGGGGCGGGGAAGACGACCTGCCTCAGGGTCCTCTCCGGCCTCACCCGGCCGACCGGCGGACAGGCGACCGTGTGCGGAGTCGACGTGCGGACCCAACCGAACGAAGTGCGCAAACATCTTGGGATCCTCTTTGACCTCCCGTCGCCGTACGAGGACATGACGGTCCGCGACTACCTCGTGTTTTTTGCGCGCATGTCCGGGATCCCGCGGGCCCAGGTTCCGGAGCGAGTGGACGGGTCGATGCAGGTCCTCGAGCAGACGCAGCACGCGAATCGCCGGATCGGGAAGCTGTCCATGGGCGAACGGCAGCGGACCGAACTCGCTCGCGTCCTCCTGCAGCCCGCCCAGGTGCTCTTCCTGGACGAGCCCTTCTCGAACATCGACGTGACCATGAGGATCGGGCTGCGAACGACGTTGCGTGACTGGGCCTCCCGGGGCGGCGCGATCCTATTCACGAGCCACAATCTCCTCGAGAGCGAGGCCATCGTCGATCGCTATGCGTTCATTCACCGCGGTCGGATCGTCGCGTTGGGTAGCGCACGCGAACTGAAGGAGAGCCTCCTCGCCCCGGCGTACCAGCTTGAGGTCGGCGATGTCGAACGCGCGCTGGCGGTCCTCGAGCCGATCCCCCATCAGACGCTGGAGCGGAGTGGACCGGGACTGATCCGGATCGGCCTCCTCGCCCGCCGTGACGCGGCGCGAATTGCCCGCGCCCTGACGGAAGCGGGGATCGACCTCCTCGAAATGAAAAGCCTCGGGACCATGGAAGACGTCTACTCCCGGATTACGGTCGGGACGCCGCCGGCTTCGCCCAGGGGGGCTTCCTGATGGAATGGAGGGATCGCCTCCAACGGATCGAGGCGATTGTCGAGAAGGATCTGAAGGTCACGAAATGGTGGTGGGTCGTGGTGCTCATCATCTCCGCCACCGAGTTCCTCGCGATGACGCCGGTCGCGAGCAGCGTTCGTCGAATGAACGACATGTTCCAAGTCTCGTTCACCTGGTTTGACGGCAACCTTCGTAGCCTGTACGCCGTCTCCGCGTTCCTCGCGTCCTTCCTGCTCGGCTTGGCGTTCGCGCATGTCCACGGAGGCGAAATCCGACGCGGCACGATCCGTTCCGTGATCCTCTACCCCGTCGACATGAATGACGTGACGATCGCGAAGCTGGCGTCGAGCTTCGTCCTCGCGTCCGCCTTCTCAACGATCCTGTTTCTGGGCTTCACGCTGCCCTTCTTCCTGTACGGGGTCTGGCCCGCCGGCGATTTCCTCGCAATCCACGCCATGGCTTTGTTGATGGCGTTCGTGGCCCTTGCGACGGGCGTGTTCCTCGCCCACGTCGTGGCCCACGTCGTCGGACGCATGGTCGTGAGTCCGAGCGTCCTCGGGAGCGCGTTTCTGCTATCCTCGATCCTGCTCACGGAGACGGCAGCCAGCGTCATCGGGCTTCAGTTCGTCGCGGCGGTTTCGGGCCCACAAGGCCCGACGCTTCAAGACCGCCTTGCGGTCGAACAGTTCGCGCGTGCGGTTAGCATCCTGTCACCGCAGCACGTTGGCGCTCGGATTCTGTCGGACCTGTTCGGAATCTACGCCGCATGGCCGGACATCCACGTCGTGATTCCGGTCGCGGTCCTCGTGGGTGTTGTGGGGTATTTCTTCGGCCGGAGACTCTACCTGGACATCCTCGTTCGCTGACAGGGCGCTCGGCGTCGTTGGAACAGAAGAAAACAGAAGAAAAGAAATAGGCGAGAAAAAAGGATTACAGCCGCGCTCCCCTCGATTATCGAGTGGACGCTAGGCTCCAGATGGCCCCGGCGAGGAGGAGCAGGCCTGCAAACAGGCCCGTCTGCGTCGCCACGAGGACCACCAGCGCCAGACCGGCGATGGCGGCAACGATGGAGCCATTCTGCACGTTCTGCTTCGCCACGCCGTAGGCGATCAGCCCAACGATACCGAAGATGACCATATAGGCCATCTCGGGCGTCGCCGGCACGATCGCGCTGGCATTCGCCGCAGCGAAGAGATAGGTCAGGATGCCCACGAGCAGCGCCACGATCGAACCAAGTACGATGGGCACTTGGTACGTCGGGGTGTGCGCGAGTTCGCGCCACGATTGGCCGAACCCGGTGGCTGACCGCGTGCGGGTCGCTTCCATGGTGCTTTCACCTCCTTGGCCGCCACCCATCGATAGCGGGTCTTAGCGCTATTGGGACAATTATCGAACTGAAGCTTCCGAGACTTAAGCGTGACGTGGCGCGGACTCTGACAATCGCTTGAAGAGGCCCCTCCGGCGCCGGTAGCTTGATGAGGCCGCTTATATGGAGGCACTCCTGGGCACTGCGGTACGAAAGAAGGGAATCCCGATCGGCGACCGGCCCTGGAATCCCCAGCCGACGTTCTCAATCGTGGGAATGCTCGTAGCCCTGGTACGGCGTCGCAAGGTGCGGTATTTTTCCGTGTGTGACATCCGCCGTTACAATCTCGCGCCCTTCCGAGGCCAAGGGCGTGCGCATCGAGGCAAACACCTGACGCCGGTGAATGTCGGGGGCGGGATTTGGACCCGCGACCTCCGGATGCCTCAGGAGCGCCGTGGTCGAACGCACGGCGAAACCCTATGAGTCCGACGCTCCCCCAGGCTGAGCCACCCCGACGGCGCGCCGAAGACCCGGCGAAGCATAAAGGATGCGGGCTCCTGACAGCGCTGTTCGTTTTGCGCATCCCACCGAGGACTACGGGCCGCCGTTCGTATGACGCTACCCGACGCTACCCGACGCGGGGTCCGCAATTCCGACACGCGTTAGTCTCACTCGGAACTGAGAAGCGACGACGAATGCAGTAGATCACGTCCAAGGAGCGCGCGGTTCCGCGGACAGGATGGTCGGCCACGGAAAAATACATGAGGCGCGGGTCGAATACTCGCCGGGAGAGGGGGAAGATGTACTGCCGAAACTGCGGCGCGTTCGTGGGAGAGGGAGACAAATTCTGCATCAAATGCGGCGCTCCGATGCCGTCGGCCGGTCTGGGAATTCCCGCCGCGCCAACGGTTGCCGCCCAGGCCGTGTGGCAGGCGCCGGTCCAAGCCGGCAGCGCACCCTCATCGCCCGAGCCCGTTGCTTCGTGGTCGCAGCCGGCACCTTCCTCGCCGCAGTCCCCTTCCTCGCAGACAAGTCTCATGGGGCTGGGCAACCCCGTGGTTGCCATGGGGGCGATCGTCTTCGTCGTCCTCGCGATCATCGCTGCTATCGTGGCCGCGGGACTCTCTTCGGATGAGGCGTACGACTGGGCCGCGGGCATCTACGCGCTCTCGGCCGTCCTCTTCATCCTCGCAGCGTTCTTCTTTTACCTCGCGAAGCGAACGCCACCGACTCCGCATTAGGCGTCCCGGAACACGCGAACCGAAGTCGTCGTGCAATCGGCGGGAGGGGCTTGAGCATCCGAACCTCCCCGGCCCCTGGTCGACGCTGAACATGGGCACTTAAGGCGTTCCTGCTTCCGGCGAGCGGCCCTCATCTTCCCGACCCCATTAAATACGCCGAGATTCGTCTTCATCCGTGGACCGCGAACACTCGACCCAAGACGCGCGTGCGGTCGAGGATCCGATCACCGCGATCTTCGACCTCGCGGAATCCGTGGACCGCGAGACGCCGAAGATCCGCAAGACGCTCCGCTACGTCCGCTGGTTCGTCTCCCTCTGGCTCCTCCTGGACTTCTTCCTGATCATCGTGCTGTCCGCCATCACCGGATTCCCCGCCATCACATTCCTCTTGTTCATCCCGATCACCGCAATCCTCCTGGGGATGCGTCGCATCTCCGGCCGGAACGGCCGGCTCGCGCTCCTGGTCTTCGCGGTGATCTTCGGCGCGCTGCAAATTGTCTCGATGGGAGGCCTCCTGTTCCTCGGGATCGTGCTCGTGGCCCTGTTCATCCTCGGCTTCCTCATCCTGGAGCTGATGCAGGACCTGCGGTCGTTCTTCGACTACTTCGCGTTGCGGCATCGAGTCATCCAGCGCGTGCGCCAGGCCGATCCGGTCGTGTACGTCCCGGAGGGGAAGGACGCCGTCCAGCGCATCCTCGCCTACCTGGCGGGGACGAGCGCCGACGTCCGAGGGATCCTGGCGGTCCCCGGATCGGTCGCGGTCCCGGCCCTGCTGACCGGGAAGACGGGCCTCACGTACTCGTTCGATGCGTACATCCGGCAGCCGCCCACCGCGGTGTGGCGCGTCCTGAACCTCGGCCTGCCGGGGTTCGCGGTCTTCGTGAAGGCGTTCGATCACGCCCCGACCCTCGCGGACCTGCAGGCCCTGAAGGCCGCGGTCGAGGACGTGGCCGTCGCGACCCGGATCCCGCCGGCACGAATCCTCGTCCTCTGGCGGGCGATGAAAGACGAGAGCGTCACCCCGGACGTCTACGAGTTCTTGACGAAAGAGGCCGTGCGGGTCCGGATCCGCGGGGCGACGTTCGCATGCTCCCTCGAGCTCGCGGTGGAGCGCGCCGACGGCACCTACGACTTCATCCCGCTCGTCGTCGACTCGGCCGTGCCCTCCGGCGGGCGGCCCGCCCCCGCCTGAGCCCCCGGACGCCCACCGAGGGGCGCTCCACGCCTGCGTGCCCCGGGGCTGTGTTGCAAACGCACCGCCTTGAATCAGAGGAGATATTACCGCGGGTGAGAATATCACCTTTGAGAATCGAGCGCAGCCGGTAACCCGGATGTCGAAGACGCAAGTCGAAGTGGAGCGGTGGACCGCGGAGCGCCTCACGGCCGAGGCCTCCCGTCGCGGCAAGACGGCGTACGCCCTCGCGAATGAACTCCTCGAGGCTGCCCTCCGCCTGAGCGCCGAAGGAGGCAGCCCCTCGGAAATCCTGCCCGCGTGGAAGACGATGCGGGTGTCGAAGGACGTCGGCGGGATGCCGCTGCTCCCCCGCACGCTGATCGGGAAGATGGTCGACCGACTCTTTGAGACGGACCCAGACTGGCTCGGCCGGGAGTGGTTCCAGGCCGGGAGGCAGCTGGGCGACGTCCTCCGAGTGATGTATCCGACGATCGAGGACCTGCAGGTCGGCGCCGAGAGGCTCCTGCCGCTCGTCGCGGAGCGGCTCATCGACGTCCGGCGGGCGGGCGACGAAAAAGGCCGCTCGAGGATCCGCATCCGCGTGGAGACGGACCTGACGCCGGCGACGTCCGCAGCCGGGGAGAAGTTCATCGCGGGCATGCTGTCCGCCTATCCGTTCAAGCCGACCGAGGTCCATGTTGCGGAAGGGGCGATCGAGGTCATCGGCGTCTACGAGGGTCGCCAACCGCCGAAGCCCCACCACGAACCGGACGAGACGGACGCGGAAGCCCGCGAGAGCGGCACCAACCACGCCTAGTCGCGGAGCCAGAACGGCGCCTTCGTAAAGCGATAGTGGTCCCGGATCTGCTCGTCGTAGATCTTCCGATAGAACTCGTTGTAGCGGCGGATGTGGAGCACGCCGTCCCGCGTGATGCGGATGCGGTAGCGCCCGTCGACGACCTCGACGGTCACATGCCCCTCCTTCTGCAATCCCTCGATCACGCGGTCCGTCATGAAATGGTTCGATCTGATTTCCCGCTTCACCTCCTCCTTCGAGAGGCCCTCTTGCGTCGGCAGGACCAAGTCCAGTTTCGCCTCGAGTCCGTCCTGGTACAGATCGATCCGCATGTCCGCCACGAGCCGGTTCAGGACGAAGCACCCGTAGATGACGAGGTCCTTGTACGGCCGGGAGGGCATAGAATGCGCGCCGATGCGGAGGCCGCTACTTAATCCGTTCCGTGCGAGCTGGACGGAAGGCGCGCGCGACACGAAAATGCAAGAATTCGGCACGGTAGACGACGCTCGTGATAATCAGACGCGCGAACGGAAATTCAGCTCCCGCACGCCGGACCACATAAAGCCATCGGGAAGACTCTTGCGGGCCTTGATAAGCCATCCCGCCCGCGTACGCATCGCAAAGGTGGCAAGTCCCGATGCAAGCCTATTGCGTCTCGAAACGCCCGCCACGCGCCCTCTTCCTGGCGCTGGCCATTGCGCTAGGAGTGGTCGCGGTGAGCGCTGCCGTCCTCCCGAGTCTGAGCGGCGGCCTCATGCGCGACGGAACGTACCTGCGCCTCCTGGGCTACCGGCCCTCGAATAGCGGCGCAACCCTCACCGCGCTCGGCGCGGAGGACGCGAGCCAGGGACGCGTGATCCTGTCGGCCTCGTCCGCCCCGGCCGCGACGCCGGCCCCGCCCGCCGCGGAGGTCGCATCGACCGGGCCCTCGGACGCGCCCGCGAACTCGACGGCCGCGCCGGCCAGCGAGTCGGAGCGTAACCCGGACCCCGTCGGGACGGACGTCCCCGCACTGCGGGAGCTGAACGAGACGCGGGATGACCTGAGCAACGATTCGCTCGACTCCCTCGGATTCGGCGTGGTACCGCGCGACGTTGACGCCGTGCGAGGCGCGCCGGACATCCAGCACTTCGTCGCCCCGCAAACCTCGGACGACGGCTGCTCGTGGACGCGGGAGATCACCGCCACGGACGCGAACCATGACGGGAACCAGGAGTACGTCCACGTCCGCATGCTCGGCACGTGCGTCCTCGACGAGGACCACGACGGAGCGGCCGAGGCGGGCCTGACGATCGCGCGGGACTTCCAGGTCTGGGACAACGACTCCAACGGGAAGTTCAACGCCCTCGAGGGCCGCCAAGGCGTCGAGGCGTTCGTCGATCCGAACGAGAACGGCGTGTACGAGTACACGGCCCGGGCCCTCTGGACCGTCAGCATCAAGGACGCGAACGAGGACCAGAAGCCCGAGAGCCTCATGGCGACCTTCGCCGGCGAGCAGCGCTTCGACCGGAACGAGTC
>DASPXQ010000064.1:0-6602 GCA_035637195.1 Thermoplasmata archaeon
GATGGCCGACCTCGTCTCGACGAGCGGCCACGACCTCTACGTCTTCGACATGCCGCCGTTCGGCCACGGCGTGCGCATGATCGCGATGGCGGGGATCCTGAGCAAGTGGGTCGGCAAGATCACCGAGGCGCGGGAGAAGGCACAAGAATACGAAGCGGTCGCAGCGACCCTCAAGGGGGCCAAGATCTCGGAGGACGAAGTCCTCAGGGAACTTCAGGAGATCCAGGCCAAGATCACGCGCTTCACGGACCTCATGGTGGACCAACGCCGGACGTCCTTCTTCATGGTCCTCATCCCGGAGCGGATGGCGATCCTCGATACGGAGCGAGCGCTCGAGATGTTCGATGCCCTCGGCCTTCAGATGGCCGGCCTCATCGTGAACCAAGTCTATCCGGCGGAGCTCGCGGACGCAAAGGGAGGCGAGGCGGTCGAGTTCCTCCGGAATCGCACGCGCATGCAACAGAAGTACCTCGAGGAAATCCGCTCGAAGTTCGCCGGCAAGGTCGTCGCGATCCTCCCGATGTATCCCCGCGAGCCGCGCGGCCTCGACATGATCGAGAAGGTCTCGCATGACCTGCTGTTCGGTCCGGCCTTCTAGCGTGATGCGATGACGACCCTCCTCGAACTCCTGGAACAGCGCCCGAAGATGCGGTACATCTTCACCGGCGGAAAAGGCGGCGTCGGGAAGACGGCCGCTGCGGCAGGCCTCGCCTACTACCTCGCATCGAAGGGGGATCGGGTCCTCCTCGCCTCCCTGAACCCCGTGCACTCGCTCTCGAGCCTCTTCGGCCAGAGCCTCTCCGGCGGCAAGGTGATCGAGGTGAAGGGCGCGAAGAACGTGCACGCCGTGGAAGTCGAGACGTCCGAGGTCGTCGAGCGATATCGGAACTCGATCCGGGGACGCGTCAAGGAGTTCCTCAAGTGGGCGGACATCCCCCTCGACGCGCGTCCGTTCATCGAGATCGCGACGACGAACCCCGCGTTCGAGGAGAGCGCGATGTTCGACCGCATGGTCGATTACATCCTGAAGGAAGGCGAGTCGTTCGACCGGGTGATCTTCGATACCGCCGCGGTCGCGAACGCCGTGCGGCTGATCGGCCTGAGCAAGATCTACGGGCTTTGGCTCACCCGGATGATCGACTCCCGCAAGGAGGCGCTGAGCATGCGGGTCCAGCTGTCGTTCCGCAAGGAGAAGGTGATGGAGGAGGTCCGCAAAGATCCGCTTATGGCAGACCTGATCTCGATGAACGAGCGGTTCGAGAAGGCGAAAGGGGTCCTGGTGGATCCCGAGCGGACCGCGTTCTTCTTCGTCACCCTGCCCCTCGCGCTGCCGATTGCGGTCGTCCGACGGTTTATCGGCATGGTCCAGAAGTTCAACATCCCGATTGGCGGGGTGATCGTGAACGAGATCTTGCGTCCCGAGGTCGCCCTTCAGACCGGCGCAGGCGAATACCTGGCGAACAAGTACCACGAGCAGACCGCGTACATGAAGGTCCTGTACCGAGACCTCGGGCCGCTCGTGCGCGGGTACATCCCGCTCTACTCATCGGAGGTCACAGGCGTCGAGATGGTCCGCCGGGTCTCGGAGGATCTGATGTCGTACACGCCCTCCTTCGCCGCCGAATTGGCGGGCGCGGCATGAAACCGACGACCCGCGAACACGTGATCGCAGCGACCCACTTCGTCCTCGGGCCATCGAACTTCCTCGTGCTCCGGCTCCCGGAGAACTGGGACCTGCGGCTGGGTCGCACGCCCATGGACATCGACTACACGATCCCTTGGGAAGGCGTCCGCTGGGCTCAGGAGGGGCGCGCCTCCGCGCTGCTCGTCGACTCGAAGGCGCGGCGTGCTATCGAGCTGAGCGTCCGGACGGCCCGCGGGTCGATCATGCCTCCCAAGCTCCTCGAGCCGCACCCCGGCGTCTGCCGGGTCGGAGGACACGATGCCACGTACACCGTTGGGGTAACGAACCTCGGGCTTTTCGGGACGAAGCACTACACGGTCCTGTACGTCGCCTACCGATGCGACGAGACGCAGCGGGGCGTCGACCTCCGGTTCATGCACAAGGGGAGCGCGGAGATGCTCGAGGCGTTCATCCCGCCGCTCGAACGAGTCCGCTGCCACTAGCCGAGGAGCCGCTCGGCGAGCGTCCGGATCGCGGCGAGCCCCCGCGTCGCTTGGCCCTTTTCGACGGAGACCGAGGCCGCGATTTCTGGTTCGCTTCCCGCCGTCACGTGCAACGCCGTAATCGGCTCGAACGACGCTGAACCTAGGTCCTCGAGGAGTCGGCGGGCCTTCCGTTCGTCGTCCGCGGACAGGAGGAACTCCCGACCGCCCAGGGAGACCGTCGACCAGTCTCCCTTCGTGCGGGCGCGTCGACGACCGATTCGGGTGCTCGGATCCACGAGCTCGAACCCGATCCGTGGATCCGCGCGAAGCGATGCCTCCACGAGCGCCGCATCTCGCCGCCCCCGGGCCGTCCCGATCGCCCAGTTGATGGGCATCTCTCGCGGCCGAAGCGTGACCGTGACCGAGACATCTCGGAACGGGGCCTTCGCCCCCTCGGTCGTCATGCGGAACGCAGTCGTCCCGAACCACCGGATCTGGGTTGTGCCTCCGAGGGCGAGGACCGACCCCTTCAGTTCCGTCGCGATCCGGCCGGCCAGGCGCCGGGAGTAGACGAAGGCGGCGTAGTACCATCCGAGGAAGAAGACCGCGATCGCGAAGACCGCGATGAGCCCCCAGTCGACCTCCGCCACGTCGGGCGGATGCGCGGAGCGGCCCTAAAGCCCTCGGGTGGAAAGGAAAACGTTTACCCGCGCCCACCCATCCGCGCGGATCGGGAGAGTGTGAGCCGGGTCCGGCGGGCCCTTCGGGTCGTGAAGGAGATCCTGTGGGGGCTCTTCATGTACGACCTGTACACGGAGACGATGAAGATGCGGCTCCGGTACAACGACGCGGTCACCCTGCTCGTCTTCTCCGAGCAGCTCGGCATCCCGCTCATGAATTCCTACGTCTCGATGCGCCTGCTCCCGTATTTCGTCGGGGAGCTCGAGGGTTGGAAGCGCCGCGAGATGCGGGAGCGGGACTTCCTGGAAGAGGCGCCGGACATCCACTAGGCAAGCGGAGGCGCCCGCACTCCCAGCAGTCGTCTCGGGCGATCCCGTTCCAGGTGCCGCACGAAGCACACGACCATCGCCGCGCGAGCGGGATGTGGGACGCATCGTGTCTCACGTCGCCGATGCGGTGACCGCAGCTCCAGCACCGATCGAGGACGACCTCGTTCGGCTGCGCGCACACCTGGCACATCCAGTCTCGCCGACGGGGTGCGGGGTGTGGCCCGCGGCGGTATCCCCACGCGAACACGGCGACGCACGAAAGGAGGAACGCCGTGAGGGCGACGGGGAGCGCGTCCATGCGGGACCGCGACGTCCGTTCCCGGACCCGACCAAATAGGTTCCCGGCCGCTTATCCGAAATGAAACTTTCTGCGGCGGTCAGTGACCGATGACCCGCGAGCCGAAGTAGAACGTCACGACGAGCGACAGCGCGTCCTCCGCCTTGCCCGCGAAGGCGCTCACCTGGTTCGTCGCGAGGGCGTAGCAGATGTAGCCGGTGAGCGCGAGGGCCCCGATCGCGGTCGCGTCGCGGAAGAACGTCGCGAGGCGCTTCCGGAGAGGGCTCGTGTGCGCGCGGCGATGCACGAGCCACGAGACGACGTATCCGCCGACGTACCCTCCGAGCACCTCGAGGACGGCCGTCAGCGCGGACGGGATGCCGGAGGGAGTGGGATTGTGCCAGAGGAACCAGCCCGCGAGGCCGAGGAACCCGAGGAGGAGGAGCGCGCGGACCAGCCGCGGACGATGCGGGGGAGGCGGCGCGGTGGGTGACCGGGGTGGGGTCGCGGTCGCGTGGCTCCCGAAGTAGAACGCGACGACGACCACCACCGCGTTGAGGACCACGGTCGGGACGGTCGTGCCCAGGATCAGCAGATAGCCGTACGTCGCGGTGACGACGACCGCAATGCCGCCTCGAACGCTGCCTCGCGGCAGGCGGAGCGGCTCGGGAAGCAGCGCCGGCGGAGAGACGGCCACGGAGCGCGCCACCGGGGGCGCGCGGCTTAAGCATGCCGACGGAAAAGTCAGAGGATCCCGGCGAAGGCCCGGGCGAGTCGCCGGAGCAATCCCCATTCGCGGGCGGGGTCCTGGTGCCGCGGCTTCCCATCCCGGGCCGGACGCATCGGCGGGACGATCCGGGGGACCCGCTCCCGATCCAGCTTGGCGTGCCGAGACAGCTCGGGGCCCCGAGGCTTCAGAGCCACGCCGAACGGGACCGGCCGATCGAGGCAACTCGCACCGATCAGATCGTCCACCGCCGGGCCCAGGGATCGGCCCCCCAGACGATGGTCTCCCGGATCACCGCACGTCCTTTCGTGTACGGGTCCCCGTCGTTCGCGCCATCCGTTGCAAATTGTCCGTTTCTCTTGTTCCAACGCATGTTTGGCTAATGTAAACGGTAGTTAATAAAGCATCCGTTTTAGTAATGGAAACGCTTATAAACATCGACAAATATCCATTGTTCCGAGGCGACCATGAAGGCGTTCAAGGTGATTCGAGACCCGGAAGCGTTCCAGCTGCTCGGGGACGAGACCCGTCGGCGCGTGATTTATCTGCTGCGAGCGAAAGAGATGACCGTGAGCCAGATCGCGGCGGAGCTCAACCTGACGCCGCAAGCGATCTACCACCACATCCGCAAGATGCGCGATGCGGGCCTCGTGGAGGTCGCTCGCGAGGAACGGGTGGATCATTTCATCGAGACGTACTATCGAGCGACCGCGGAGATCTTCAACTTCTCCCACGGCGAGGGGATGTCCCCGGCGGACGCCGCGGCGAGGGTCGAGGAGACCCTGAAGGCGCTCGGTCGGATCGGGTTCAGTGTGAAGGCGGACCCTCAATCCGTGTCCGAGTTCGTTGAGGTGGAGAAGCGGATGAACAAGATCGACGAGAAGGCGGAGCGAGAGGAGTCGATCGCGGGCATGGACGACATCGATTTCTTCGTGAAGCAGAAGGTCGCGCACCTCGCGGGCCTACTCTCGATGAGCGACAAGGAATTCACCGAGTACCTCGGCCTCCAGCGCGAACACCGAAAGATCCTGCGGTCCCTCGTCGGGGAGCCCGCAAAGACCGAAGTGGTCTCGCCGAAAGCCTAGAGCTCCCCGATCTCCTCGCGCGAGATGACGAGCCGCTGGATCTGCGAGGTGCCCTCCCAGATCTGGAAAATCTTCGCGTCCCGCATCCACTTCTCGACGGGCTCGTCCTTCATGTAGCCCGCGCCGCCGAGGATCTGCACCGCGTCCGTCGTGACCTCCATCGCCATGTCCGCGGCCAGGAGCTTCGCGATGCTCGCCTCCTTGTTCATCGGCATGCCCTGGTCGAGCATCCACGCCGCCCGCCAGACCAGCAACCGAGCCGCGTCGATCTTCGCCTTCATGTCCGCGAGCATGAACGCGATCGCCTGCTTCTTCGCGATCGGCGATCCGAACGCCTTCCGCTTCCGGGCGTAGTCGAGGGCGTACTCGTACGCCGCGCGGGCGATGCCGACCGCGCCCGCCGCGACGAGCGGCCGGGACGCCTCGAGCGTCTTCATCGCGCCGTAGAACGCGCTGCCTTGATCGGAGCCCAGCATGTTGTCCACGGGGATGCGGCATTCGTCCAAGATGACCTCGGCCGTATGGCTCGCGCGGACGCCCATCTTGTCCTCGACCTTGCCCATCTTCAGGCCAGGCGTGCCGTGCTCGACGACGAACGCCCGGATGCCGAAGTACCCGAGGCTCTTGTCGATCGTCGCGAAGACGACGTGGAGGTCCGCGATCCCGCCGTTCGTGATGAAGCGCTTCACGCCATTCAGAACCCATTCGTCGCCTTTCTTCACGGCCGTCGTCGAGATGTTCGCGACGTCGCTGCCGGCGTCGGGCTCGGTGAGGCAGAGCGCGCCGAGGCGGGCCTCCGGGCCGGTGAAGCGCGTCAGGAAGCGCTTCTTCTGGTCCTCCGTCCCCATGTGGATGATCGGGAGGTACGCGAGGCCGGCGCCGATGAGCCCCGTGGCCATGCCCGCGCAGCCCCAGTTCAGCTCCTCCATGACGATGACGTGCGTCAGGGTCGAGCCGATCCCGCCGCCTCCATAGGGCTCGGGGATGAACGCGGTGTCGAGGCCGAGCGCGTGGGCCTTCTTGATGATGTCCCAGGGCACTTCGCCCTTCTTGTCGTACTCGAGGGCGACCGGCCGCATCTCCCGCTGCGCGAACTCGCGGGCCGTCTTCTGGAGGAGCCGTTGCTCCTCGGTGAGATCAAAATCGACCACCGCGATTCCCCTCGACCGGCGCTTCGAGTGAGACGATGGCCGGTTCTGTATTTAATGGTTGGATTCGGACGGCCTCGCGGACACCAGATTGACAAGCGAGGGACGCATACCTCCCGCGGAGGACGCGATGGCGCTGCCCCGCTTCTCGCCGCGGACCGCGTACACGCTCTTCGCCCTCGCCCACGCCGTCGGCGGATTCGCGATCCTCGTCGAGATGACCGGAGGGGACTGGGACATCCGGTG
>DASPXQ010000065.1:0-11827 GCA_035637195.1 Thermoplasmata archaeon
CCGGTGAGCACGCGGGACCGCAACGAGGGGGCGGCAGATTAAACCGTCGACACACCGGTCCCATCGCGCGGCCGCACAACGTTTTTATAGAGTCCGGCGGCTCCACGCCGCGGCGGCGTTCGGCTCAGGGGGCGGGGACGATCGCATGGAAGATTCATCCGGACATGCGAAGGCTTTCGGAAGGAGGCGACCGGGAGGCGCGCTGCCGCCGATGCCACGTGCGAATCGTGCTGTTGCCGGATGACCGGCGCCAAGGCTACTGTTTCGACTGCTACGATTCCCTCGAGGTCCGGTCGAAAGCCAGCCTCTAGTCCGTGGCTTTCCCCATGAGCTCGCGACGCCGCTCTTGGCGGCGCTGCTTCCACCGTCGCACGTCGGCCTCGATCCACTCCTTGGGACGACCCTGGGCCTTGAGCCAATCGACGTTGGGCTTCCAAACGAAATCCCACGAGCGCAACGCCGCCTCGACCTCGTCGGTCACCTGTTCCGCGGATGGCGCGGCGTCCTGCTGTGCCCTCCCACCGACCTGCCAAGCCCAGGCCTTCAAGTCCTCGAGCAGGGGCGATTTCTTCGCGCTCTCCCAGAGCAGGGTGGCGCTCCGCAAGGCGTCCTTTTCCTGATCGCGATCGAAGACCGCCGTCACGCGCTCGATCCCGCTCGCCCAGAACGGACGCTCCAACGTCCCGCGCCACCGCAGGCCGTGCTTGGCGAGGAGCCGCTTGAACGACTCCTTGTTCTTCGAGTAGGCCTCTCCATCCATCTCGAAGCGAAAGCGCACGGCCCGTCTCGCACGCCGTGGCGGATAGTTAACGATTTCGCGCCGCGACCGTGCACCGAAGGCGGCCGACCTCCGCGATGTCTGCATCCAGCACATCGCCGGACGTGATTGGCCAGACTCCCGCGGGGGTCCCCGTCGCAATCACGTCGCCCGGTTCGAGCGTCATGATCCGCGACGCAGCCTCGATCAGCTGCGGGATCCGGAAGACCATCTGACCGGTGTTCGAGTCCTGACGGACCGCGTCGTTCACGCGCAGCCGGATCGAGAGCCCGTGCGGCTCGCGGACGCGGTTCGCGGAAACTCCCTCGGAAATCGGCGCGAACGTATCAAAGCCCTTCGAGGCGGTCCACGGCGAGCCGTCCTTCCGCGCCTTTGTCTGCAAGTCCCGCGCGGTGATGTCGAAGAACACCGCGTATCCGGCGACCAAGCGCATCGCATCTCCCGCGGCGACGTCCCGGCCTCCTGCGCCCAAGATGGCGGCGAGTTCCGTTTCGACTTCGACCCGCGTCGACTCCCGCGGCAGGAGGATCGTCCCTCCTCCCGGCAAGAGCGCGGTCGTCGGTTTGAGGAAGAAAATCGGCTCCCGTGGAACCGTCGTCCCCATCTCTTTCACATGGTCGACGTAGTTCCGGGCGACGCAGAGAATCTTCGAAGGTGGGACGGGCTTGCCCGCGATCACGAGTTGCGACATTCGCTCACCGCGCGGGGGCCCGACGAGCGCCGGCCAGTTTGAGTCGCACAATCGTAATCGCGACGAGCGCGAAGCCCGCCGCGGCGGCAAAACCGATCGTCTCGCCGACCTCTCCGTACTTCGTGCCGTACAGCTGCCCGAGGCTAGTGAGGACGTTGAACGTCGCATGCATGATGACCGCGATGATATAGAAGGGCAAGAACGCCCAGGTACGGTGGGTGAGCCAGGTCTTTGCGATGCCGTATCCCAGGACGGCGGTCGAGCTAGCGTGCAGGAACGAAGATGAGAACGATCGAATCGCGATGACCAAAAGAGAGGCGGACGCCCCACCGTTCGGATTCACGAGCGCTTCGACTCCGTACAGCAGGTTCTCAGTCGCGGAGAACCCCAGGCCGGCGGCCGCGCCGTACACCAACCCGTCGAGCAGGGCCTGGGTCTGAGGTCGGCCCGGCCGGACGCCAAGGCCTTTCGCCGCTTCCTCGGCGATCGGAGCGACGACGAACGCGCCGATGGCGATGGTCGGGTCCGTGAACCGCTGCGCGAAGAAAGCGTTCACCGACTCGATCCGGCCGAGCGCCACGAGGAGGACGACGCTGGCCACAATCGCGACGAGCACGCTGAGCACGGCGCCCCAGACGAACGCCTTCAGGACGGTCCACCAGGGCTCCTTCCCGTACCGGGCCGTGTTCCGGATCCACGCCATGAAGACGAGGGGCGGGACGAACGCCGAAATGATGAGGACCAGGACGAAGGACGGAGAGTCTGCGAGGCCCGCCATGAGACCGCCCGCGGTTCAGCGATCCTCGGGCCGCTGGACCTCGTTCCGGAGCTTCGCGTGCGCCGCCGCCAGCCGGGCGACCGGCACGCGGAAGGGGGAGCAGGAGACGTAGTCGAGTCCGAGCTCGTGACACAGCTCGATGCTCGCGGGATCCCCGCCGTGCTCACCGCAGATCCCGACCTCCAGGTCCTTCCGGACCTTGCGCCCTTTCTGGACGCACATGCGCATGAGCGCGCCGACGCCCTCCCGGTCCAGGGTCTGGAACGGGTTGTGGGGAAGGATGCCCCGCTCCACGTAGTCGAGGAGGAACTTGCCTTCCGCGTCGTCACGGCTGTAGCCGAGCGTCGTCTGCGTGAGGTCGTTCGTCCCGAACGAGAAGAACTCCGCGTGCTTCGCGATCTCGTCCGCCGTGAGCGCGGCTCGGGGAATCTCGATCATCGTCCCGAACTTGTAATTCACCCGGACGCCTTCCCGCTCCATCACCTTCCGTGCCTCTCGCTCGAGGGCCTCGCGTTCCACCTTCAGTTCGTTCACATGCCCGGCGAGGGGAATCATGACCTCGGGCTTGACGTCGAGTCCCTCTTTCGCGAGCTGGCACGCCGCCTCGAAAATCGCGCGCACCTGCATCTCCGTGATCTCGGGAAACATGATCCCGAGCCGGCAACCGCGGAGCCCGAGCATCGGGTTCGTCTCGCGGCTGGCGGCGACCGCCTCCAGGAGCAACTGCTTCCTCGGGAGGAGCGCCTCGATCCCCCGCCCGATGTCCCCGCCGCCCGCCTTCTTGACCTCCTCGAGGAACGCTTGGTCTTCGTCGGAACGCGCGGCCCGCTGGAGGACGTCCGGGTTGCCGCGCGCGAGCGTGAGCTTCGTCACCTGCACGAGGAGCGTCTCGTACTTCGGGAGGAACTCGTGGAGCGGTGGGTCGATCAATCGGATAATGACGGGCAGCCCCGCCATCGCCCGGAGGATGCCGACGAAATCGCCCTTCTGGAGCCGCTCGAGCTTCTCCAGGGATCCGATGTAGCGACGGGATAGATCCTGAAGGTTCGGCTCGAGACGCGCGAGACGTTCCTCGAGGACACGACGCCGGTCCGCCCGCGTCGACTCGATCTCCGCCTGCAGCGTCCGGACCTCCGTCGAGACCCGCCGATACTCCGGAGCGGCGAGGATCATCTCGTGCATGATGTCGAGTCGATCCGTCTCCATGAACATGTGTTCCGTCCGATCGAGGCCAATCCCCTGCGCGCCGAACTCCCGAGCGCGCTTCGCGTCCCGGGGATAGTCGGCGTTCGCCCAGACCTGGAGGCGGCGCTCCTCGTCGGCCCACTCAAGGAGGGTTTGGAGATCCACCTCCTTTGCGAAATCGGGCTCAATCGTCGGGATGTGGCCCTCATAGACTTCGCCCGAGCTGCCGTCGATCGAAACGAAGTCGCCACGGTGGACGATCTTCTCGCCTACCCGGAACTCCCCTTCGTCGAAATCGACCACGATCGACTCGCAGCCCGCGACGCACGGGATCCCCAGCCCACGCGTGACGACGGCCGCGTGGCTCGTCGCGCCGCCGCGGGCCGTGAGCACACCCTTGGAATGAAGGATGCCATGGACGTCGTCCGGCGACGTCTCGACTCGGACGAGGACGACCGGCTTCTTCTCGTCGCGGCCCAGCGACTCGGCTTCGTTCGGATCGAAGATCGCAAAGCCCGCGGCCGCGCCCGGAGAGGCGTTCAACCCCTTCGCGAGATATCGGCCCTCGCGCCTCGCAGCGAGCTTGGCCTTCTCATCGAACTGCGGCAGCAACAGCTGGATCACATGAGCCGGCTCGACGCGGAGGATCGCCTCCTTCCTCGAGATGAGCCCCTCGCGAGCCATGTCGATCGCGATCTTGACCGCGGCGCGGGCGGACCGCTTGCCGGATCGCGTCTGGAGAATCCAGAGACGGCCTCGCTCCACCGTCAATTCGATGTCCTGAATGTCTCGATAGTGTTTCTCGAGGAGTTCTGCGGCACGCGCGAACTCTCCGTACGCATCCGGGTACTTCTCCCGCATCTGGGCGATGTTCATCGGAGTGCGGATCCCTGCGACGACGTCCTCCCCTTGGGCGTCGGGCAGGAACTCCCCGAACAGGACCTTCTCCCCGGTGGACGGGTTCCGCGTGAAGGCGACGCCCGTCCCGGAGTCGGTGCCCATGTTGCCGAACACCATCGTCTGCACGTTCGCCGCGGTACCCAGGGTGTGCGGGATCTTGCTGAAGTTCCGGTAGTCGACGGCGCGCTTCCCGTTCCAAGATCGGAACACGGCCCCGATCGCCTCGCGGAGCTGGGTCTCCGGGTCTTGGGGGAACGGTTCGCCGACTTCGCTCCGGTAGAGGCCTTTGAATTCCTCGACGATGGATCGGAGCATGTCCGCCGTCAGGTCCGAGTCCTCCTTGCCCTCCGTCCGTCCCTTGAATCCGTCGAGGATCGACTCGAACTTCCGCCCTTCAATCTCCTTGACGATCCGGCCGAACAACGCGATCAGCCGACGGTAGGCGTCCCAGGCAAACCGATCGTTCGACGTCTGTCGCGCGAGGGCGCCGACGGTCGCGTCGTTCAACCCGAGGTTCAGGATCGTGTCCATCATCCCGGGCATCGAGAACTTCGCCCCGGATCGGACGGACACGAGGAACGGATTCTCCGGGTCCCCAAATTTTCGGCCGACCTTCGCCTCGATCGAGGCGAGGCCTTTAAAGACCTCCTTGAGGAGGCCCGGCGGGAACCGGCCGCTCTTCGAATAGGCGTTGCACGCCTTGGTCGTGATCGTGAAGCCGGGCGGCACGGGAAGGCCCAGCCGCGTCATCTCGGCGAGGCCCGCGCCTTTGCCCCCGAGGAGGTCCCGCATCGAGGCGTCGCCCTCTTCGAACAGGTACACGTACTTCGGCAGGGCGCCACCCCGACCGCTGTAGTCCCGCGCGTTATATAACCGTTTTCGGAACTCATCACGCGAGTCCGTCGAGCCCGTCGAGGAGCCTCGCGCACCGGATGATCGCGACCAGGCCGTAGAGCCGGAGGAGGGCTTCGAGGCGGGTGCCGATCGGGACGCCGGGATCGTCGATCTTCGTGAACACCGCGTCGATCGTGGCGCGCGCTTCGCGGATCGAGACGAGGTCGTCCGGGTCCCGGAATTCGGTGGCGAGGGACCACAGGGCATCGTGCACCGCGAGCGAGTGCGTCCGGTACGCGGCCTGCAGGACGGCCTCGCTGCCCGCGACATACTGCCGGCTTCCGAGGAACATGAGTCCTTCCGAGAGTCCGCTCATCAAGAACCTCATGAGGCTCCTCTTCTCCGCCGTCAGGACGTTCTCGGTCGCGAGGATGCCGACCGATGCGAGGTCGTAGAAGCTCGCCGACTCCGCGGCTTTCGTCGAGGCCGAGAATCCACCGATTTCGAGGCCGAAGCGGTAGAACTCGGTCACGGCGTCGAGGGCCGACCCCGCGGTCCGACGGAGGCCCTCCTGTCGCTCGACCTCGAGCCAGCGCGAGACGATCTGGAGTTCGCCCCGGAGCCGCACGAGCGCGACCGGATCGAGGCTCGTCAACGCCTCTCGGAGCGCGACTCGGTAACCCTCCCGGAGGGCCGCCGCATCCTCCTTGCCCATGCCTACGAGGATGGGACGGTGGCCCTAAAAGGCTCTGCCGGGCCTCCCCTAGAATCCCATCTGGTAGACCTTGATGTCCGCCCGCTTCCGTTCGAGGAACCGGTAGACCGTCTTGTGTTCGCTCCCGCGGAGGAGCATGACGGCCGCTTCGCGGGCGATCGCCATCTCGAAGAAGCCGCCGATCAGGGAGATCGTGTGCCCGAAGACGCTCACGTCGACGCCCGTGAGTTCCTCGATCAGGCGGCGGGTCTTGCCGCGCGTCCCGATCAGGCGTGCCCGAATCTGCCCGACCCGGTTCTTCGAGTGGGCGAAGTCCTTGATGTCAAGGACCTCGAGGTACGCGTCTTCGCCGAGGAGTCGGAAGGCGCGGTCCTCGGAGAACCCGCGAGCCATGGCATGGACGATATCGCGTGCCTTCAACGCGAGCACGGGATCCGTCGCGGACGATTCGTCGATCGTCACCTCGCCCGTGGACGAGTCGACGGCAATCCGCGTCCCCGTCGCCTCCTGCAGCCGCTCCTTCGTCAAACCGTCCGCCCCGATGAGGACCCCGATCCGCTCCGAGGAAATCCGCGCGTAGAGCATCTCAACCCTCGACGATCGCCTTCTCGAGCTCGACGGGCGTCACCCGAACCCCCCGCCGGTGGAAGAATCGGGCGATGTTCGAGACGTCCCGCTTGAACCAGTCCTCCGCCCTCGGATGGTCGAGCGGCACGGCTTGCCCGACGTCGATGACGACGATGCGTCCCTCCCAGTAGAGCAGGTTGTACTCGCTGAGGTCCGCGTGCACGAGCTCGGATTTCCGAATCGCCTGCAAGTTCGCGACCACGTCCGCATAGGTCGACGTCGGATCATCGAGCGCGACCTCGCGCAACGTCGGGGCGGGCCGTGTCTCGTCCCCGATGTACTCCATCACGAGGACGTTGCCCAGGACCCGCTCCGGTCTCGGCACCCGCGTGCCGGCGTCGTCCATCCGCACGAGGTTCTTGTACTCTTTCTGGGCCCAGGCGAGGATGGTCGGCCGAATCGCTTTCTTCACTTTCTTGAAGCGGGGGTCGCCCTCGATGTACACTGCGATGTTGCGGAACGTCGCGTTGGCGATGCGGTAGATCTTGACCGCCTTCGCTCGCCCGGTGGCGTCCGTGGCGTGGAAGACGCTCGCCTCCTTGCCCGTGCTGACGGGATAGTCCAGCGTCGCAATTACGCCGTCACCGATGAGCGACGCAATCGTCAGGAGGGCCGCGCGGTCGAACACCTGCTCGTACGTCTTCCGCGTGTCCGAGTCCTTCTCCTTCGTCCGGAGCGCGTCCACTTGGCTCTCGAGGGCCCGCATCCGCCGGTCGTCGATCATCGTCGTCAAAACGAACGGTCCGCCCGACTAAGAGCTTTTTGGACTTCAGAATATGTTGATCGATTTGGGGATCAGGCCACGGCGGCTCATGTAACTGGCCTCGGTCTTCGTGTAGCGGTGCCTGATGTCGCACTTTTCATCCTGGAACTGCCACACCTTCACGACGAGCAAGTCCCCCTCGCGGATCCACATCCGCTTCTTGAGCTTGCCCGGGATCCGGCCCAGCCGGCTCTTGCCGTCCTGGCACGTGACCCGGATCCGGGAGGCGCCCAGGAGCTGGTCTGCGACCCCCATGATCTCACCCTCCTTCGCCCGCGGCATGCGGACGCGGACGACCTCTTCTTCCGGCACTTTCGGAACGATGGGGGCCTTTGGCTTAAACGTTTGCGGGTCTCTGTCGGATGTTCAACCAGGCAGAGTTTTCTCTGCAAAGCCAGTGAGCGGATCCCGAATCCGTTGTACGACCGCCGCGCTCGCAGTCGAGGTCGTACCGATGACAGCTCCGGTCGGATTTTCACTTTCATCGACCCCACCCCGATACATCCATAGACCCGGCCAACCAAAGAGATGGATCACCAAGACCTCCGGTGGAAGACCACTGTCGAGTGGCCCGTCCGGCATGACGCGCCCTGCGCAGAACACTGACAGGCCCGGGGTGCGACGATGGCGTCGCATCTCGGAGGAGCGACGGCCATTCGTGGGCCTACGGAATCCAACCTGGCCTCCCATCAGGAGGCCAAGGGGTGTACGGTTCCACCCCGGTGCCCTCCGTAGTGAAGTCGTGAGTCCCCTCTACGACCTCCTCCGAGAAGGGGAGGCGCACGGGAGGAGCCGAGCGGAGTGGAGTTCGTTGCGGATGTAATTGTCCAACTGATGCGACCACCCGCAACGGTACAGAACCGCGGGTCTCACTCCGGAAGGCCCGCCGCATCCGTCTCGAGCCTTGCGTCCTCGAGCCGGGTCTCGCTCACGGGCACGTACGGGTACGGGATTGGCGGCGTCTCGAAGAACGTCGGCCGCACGATGTCGACGCCTTCCGGTAAGGCGTAGGTCTGGTCGTCCACGTGACCGAACCAGTACACGACGGCCCCGTCGCCGAACAGGTCGCTGTACGGCAGGAGCTGTTTCTTGATGTGCCTCCGGATCTCATAGGGATCGCCGAACGTCGCTTTCGACTCGATCCAGTACTTGCGGGACCCGTTCATCTCGATCGGCTTGTGGAGGAGGATGTCCGGCGTCTTGTCGTACTTCGCGCGGAGCTCCTTTTCGGTCTCGTACTGCAGGTCCCGCGAATCGAGCCATGTTTGCAGCTTCGCCTCTCCCCACCGACCCCTCGCATATTGCCGCGCGCTTCCTTCGGGGGAGTAGACGATGTCCGCGCGGACCACCTCCTCGAGTTCCTTCCGGAGGCGGCGGTCGCGGACCGCTTCGAGATCGTTGATCATTTTCCAGAACTGCTTGCGAGAGACCTTGCGCTGCTCCAGCACCATCAGCGAGGTCAGGATGGCGGGGAATTCGAACCGATGGGCGATCTCCACGAGGCTCGTGCCGTTCTGCCACATGAACGCGAGCCGCCGGGCCTGTGCCTTCACCCGATAGAATTTCTTCGTCGTGTCCCGGACGATTCGCTGCGTGTAGATGACCAGGAGGAGTTCCTTGTCGTAACCGAAGTTCTCGGCGAGGAAGTCGATGTCCTCCGCGGTCGCAAGCTTCCCGTAGAGGTCCTGGTACTCACTCAATTTCATCGATAAGGCCACAAAACCACGCTGAAGGGGTGAAAGGACGGTGTCACCAATTGGCCACGATACTTAAAGGTTTTTGGCCGAATCGCGCGACCGAGCATGAAGGCGTCCGCGGCTCGACGGAAACGGCACGGGCCCGTGCCACGTCAGTCAATCGACCCGGGAACGCCTAAATAGGTCGCCCCCAATCGTCCGCGTCCGTCGATGCCGACGGACATCTCGAAGATCATCAGCGATGCGGCGTACCAGGCGTACGAACGACGGCTAATGCATCAGGTCAAGCAAGCCGCGATCCCCCATCACGTCGCGATCATCATGGACGGCAACCGGCGATTCGCGCGGGAAATCGGCCTCGGCAACGTCCTCGACGGCCACGTGAAGGGCCGGGACAAGCTCGAGGAAGTCCTCGAGTGGTGCCTCGAGGTCGGCGTGCGCATCCTGACCGTCTACGCCTTTTCGACAGAGAACTTGCAGCGCCCGAGCACGGAGGTCCAGCACCTCATGCACCTCTTCGCCGAAAACTTCCGGAAGGTCGGCGACGATGAGCGCGTTCACAAACACAAGATCCGCATCCACGTCTTCGGCGACCGGAGTCTCCTCCCGACCGAGGTCATTGAGTCGATCGAATACGCGGAAGACCGGACGAAAGGATACGAGGAGTACCGATTCAACGTCGCCGTTGCATACGGTGGCCGGGAGGAGATCCTCCAGGCGATCCGCGACGTCGTCCGCGACGCCCAGGCGGGCACCGTACGCCCGGACGACATCGACGAGAAGTTCTTCTCGAAGCGTCTCTACACCGCCGACTTGCCGGATCCGGACCTCGTGCTCCGCACGAGCGGGGAGGAGCGAATCTCCAACTTCCTCCTATGGCAACTCGCCTACGCCGAGTTGTACTTCGTGGACGTGTATTGGCCGGGCTTCCGGAAGATCGACTTCCTCCGCGCCTTGCGGTCGTACCAGATGCGGCAGCGCCGCTTCGGAGAGTGAGCCGGCGGCGGTCAATCGATTTGGACCGACCCGAGGACGGGACGGAAAATCCATTTGTCGCCCGCGCCGTGGATCGAGCTCTCCAAGTCGAAATTCAGCGTGATCGTGACGGAACCGCCACCCGCGAGTTCGAACGGCGTCACCGTCATCAACTGACCATCGGGCACGGTCACGTTGACGGGAGTCCCGTCCGGCAGGACGCCCTCGACGGAGTTGATCGCAATCCGGAGCTGAGTGTACTTCCCGGGCGCCGCGCGGTCGAGGGACAGGAGTTGCGCTACGTTCGCCAGCCCGACGAAGTCGATCTGCGTCGTCGAGAGGGGCAAGGAGGTCCAACCGCTCGCGTTCCCCGCATTCGCCCGATGGACCTGGATGTCCGAGAAGACGACGTTCAGGTGTTGCCAGTTGAGCGGCGTCGCACTCACGGCAATCTTGATGGTGCCGGTGGCGTACGTGGCGAGCGATGCGACCGCGATGATGGCGAGCAGCGCCGCAACCGCCAAGGCGAATGCGCGGCGCGACGTCACTGCGGTCTTCCTCCGAGAGCATGATTCTCCGGGCGAGCTATATAGATTCTCGCTGCCTACCGACGTCGATAACGAAGAGGTACGAAGAGGTCACGCCGCGGCCATCGGCGCGGCCATCCCGAGCGCCTCATACACGTGGTCGATCGCCTCGCGCGCACGGCGCTCGTCGTCCGTCTTGACGAGGATCTTTCCGCTCTCGTACAAGGTCAACTCAGGCTCGCCTTCGAGGATGAGCATCACCTTGACGTCGCTGACGCGCCAGCCCGCCCCCCGCAGCCGTTCCGCCGCCCCAGGAAGGTCCACGCGCGCCGGCTTCTTGAGAGTCGAAATGAACGCCGTAGCGGTGCGACACGGCTTGAGCAGGTAGTAGGTCATCGGGCCGTCTCCGCAGGGGCCTGGAGCGACCCAGGGGCGCGGTCGGCTTTGAACCTTTCCGGCTGGACCCCTTCGAGGCACTCCGCCACGAGCCGATCCACGGGGAGTTTCGCCTCCTCTTCCAAGATTTGATCGAGGCGTGCGTGCGTCGCGGGACGCGGGGGCCCCAGGAGGTCGCAGATTTCCGGGCCCTTCGAGACCTCGTACGTCCCGATCGCCTTCGCCCGGTCCACGATCTCCTGCTTGTCGAATCCGATCAGCGGCCGGATGATCGGACGCCTTGCGACCGCGTCGATCGCCCGGAGGCTCGCCAGGGTCTGGCTCGAAACCTGACCGAGGTTCTCTCCCGTCACGAGGACCTCCGCCCCCTCTCGATCCGCGACGGCGTCGGCGAGGCGGACCATGAGCCTCTTCGTCAGGATGAAGTAGAAGCGCCGGTTCGCGGCGTGGGCGACTTCGGCGAACGCCTCGCCGACCCGCACGACGTACAACGTGGGAACGCCGATGATCCCGCAAAGGGCCCGGGCTTTCACCTCGGCGGCGTCGTCCGTGATCGGCTCAAGGGAGAAGTGCGCGGCCACGAGGCCGAGCCCCTGGCGGGCCATGAGGTGACCTGCGATGGGGCTGTCGAATCCACCGCTCAGGAGGAGGACGCCCGCGCGGACCACGTCAAATCCCCACGTACTTCGCATACACGCTGCGGGCCTCCGACTCGTCCTTCACGCCGCGAATCAAGGCGCGCCCGTCTGGAAAGACCGTGAGGCGACGCCCTTCCACGTCGGCCACGAGGACGCCGCCCGCCCGACGCGCGGTGCCGAGTCCGCGGAGCCGGTCCGCGAGGCCGTCGAGGTCGATTGTGCCGCGATGGACCGGATCGAGGGAGATCGTGTCGCTCCCGCAGAGGGACGCGAGGACCTGCGTGCGCCTCGCCCCGACATAATCGCGCTGTCCGCCCACGCAG
>DASPXQ010000066.1:0-3268 GCA_035637195.1 Thermoplasmata archaeon
ATCGGCACGCCGGTCCGTTGCGGCGAGGGCGTCGCGAAGCGGTGGCTGGAGGAGATCGGCCTCGACCCGTCGAACGGGTTCATCTGCCACGAGGTCGACGGCGCGCGGGTCATCGCCCCCGATGGCACGGCGCTCGTCCTCGACGAGACGCGCGCCGGGAACGAGTGCGGGTACGTCCTCGAGCGGGATCTGTTCGACCGCCACCTCGCCAAGGACGCCGCGAGAGCGGGCGCCGAGATCCTGATCAAGACGAGCGCGATCGGACTCCTCCGGGAGGACGGCACCGTGCTCGGGGCGCGGTGCGAGCACATGGGCGAGACGTTCGATGTGCGCGCGAGGGTCGTGATCGGCGCGGATGGTTTCGAGAGCCAGGTCGGCCGGTGGGCGGACCTCCAGACCCATCTCCGCACGCGCGACATCGATGCGTGCCTGCAGTACACGATGGTCGGGATCGGGGGCGATTCCCGCCTGAACGACATCTACCTCGGGAGCTGCGCGCCCGGCGGGTACGCGTGGGTCTTCTGGAAAGCACCCGACGTCGCGAACGTCGGCATCGGCGTGAACCTCTCGAAGATCCACGACCGAGCCGAGGCGAAACGGTATCTCGACGCGCTCATCGCGCGCACCCCCGCGCTCGCGAAGGGCGAGATCGTCGAGGAAGTCGCCGGGGCCGTGAGCGTCTCCCTCCCGCTCGAGCGCACCGTGGCGGGCGGCGTCATGCTCGCGGGAGACGCGGCCCGGCTCATCGACCCGCTCACCGGAGGCGGGATCCTGAACGGATGCCTCTCGGGGAAGTTCGCGGGCGAGGTCGCCGCGCAGGCGGTCGAGGCGAAGGACGCATCCGAATCGGCGCTCCGCGCGTACGAGACCCGATGGCGCGCTCGGATGGAAGAGGAGCTCGCAAGGCACTACCTCATCAAGGAGCGCCTCATCCGCGTCGATGACGACACGATTAACAAGGTCATCCGCACAATCGCGTCGGTCGGCCCGGAGCGCATCACCACGCAGTCGGTCCTCGAAGCCATCCGGGCTCGGCACCCGGAGATCCTGGCGCTGTTCGACGGACTCCTCTGAAGGACGGCGGGCCGTCAGCCTTTCGACAGGTCCTCGCCGCCCTCGAACACCTGTTGCACGAGGCTGTAGATCTCCTCGAAACCGAACGTGATCTCCGAGGACACGGGATGGACGCGTCGGTACACGCCGATCGACTCCATGGACTTCAGGAACTCGACATCGAGGAGGGTCTTCGGCGTGGCGGGGTCCACGAAGAGCGCCTCGTACAGGGCGAACGGGTCCAAGGACCACTTGACGATCCGTTCGAGTTCCTCTTCCGAGAGCAGGTCCGACTTGCTCAGCAGGTTGATGAACGGAAGGCCATGGCGGAACTGCACGGTCGCGCTCAGCAAGACCGAGGAGATGAAGCCGGAGGCGGTCTTGACGAGCGCCGGATCGTTGAGGTACACGAGGACCGAGTCCTCCCGGCCGAGTGCATCGATCAGCACGGGACCGGATGCACGGAACGTGAAGAGTTCGATCTGGCCGGGGGTGTCGATCAAGACGTAGTTCGTCTCGAACGTCTCGAGGACCTCGGCGAGCTCCCTCGCGTTCATCGCGATCATGTCCGCCGCGGCGACCTGCGCTCCGTTCGGACCGAGCCCCTGCTCCTGCATTATTTCCTCTGTCTTGACGTAGTCGCGCACGTCGAGCTCGGGCGAGTATTCGAGGGACTCGGCGCCCGGATCGAGGTTCGCGGTGATGCAATCGAGGCCTTGCGAGTTCATCCACACCTGGAAGGCGTAGACCATCGTGGACTTCCCCGAGCCGGCGGTGCCGAGGAAGTACAGGTTGCGCGCCATGCTCGACGACGGCCAATGTCCCCTCGCGGATGAAGATTGCCGCGATCCGTTTCGCGCGGAGCGGAACCCTTAAGGCGCATGCACAGGTTCGGATGCCATGGAGCCGCAACGGGCCCCCGCCCCGAAGACAGTCGATGAGTACCTGGCGCGCGTTCCGCCCAAATTCCGAGCCCCTCTCCAGCGGCTGCGAAATACCATCAAGGCCGCCGCGCCCGACGCGGACGAGGTCATCAGCTACCAAATGCCGGCGTTCCGGCAGAACGGGATGCTCGTGTACTATGCGGCGTTCAAAGACCACTGCAGCTTTTTCGTCGCGAGCGCCCAGGTCCGCCATGACTTTTCCGCCGAAATGAAGCCCTTCGAGACGGGGAAGGGGACCCTTCAATTCAAGCCGGACCGACCCCTGCCCGACGGACTCGTCACACGGATTGTGAAAGCGCGCGTGGCGGAGAACGCTGCCCGTCGCTCCAAGTAGGCGCGCCGCCCCAACCTCCAAAGAAAACATGGCCCAGGTCGTAAGCTACATCCTCGAGAAAGACCCGATGAGGCTCGACCGGTTGCATGATGCGTGCACGACGCACGAGCTCACGAAGGGATCCCTCGCCAGGTGGTCCAGGATCTCGATCGGAAGCATGCTGCGCTCCTCCCTCGGACAGGGCCGGGAGGGGGCGGGCCCCGAGCTCGACCGAATTCTTGCGATGAGTAATGGGTACCGTTAATACCCGGTGAAGACTTTGCTTCAGCGACAATCAATCAGTATTTCAGGAGGTTTCTATGAGCCCAGAGAAGGACATGCAAAAGTCCGCCAAGGGCACCACCGCGATCAACAAGAAGTTCACGCGATTCACGGACGAGGAACGAGCCGCCATGAAGGAGCGCGTCCAAGAGCTGAAGACGTCCGCGGGCCGGGGCCCGCGCGCGGACAAGGCGGACGGGGAAAGCGCCGTGCTCGCGAAGATCGCCAAGATGCGGGAACCGGATCGCACTATGGCCAAGCGGCTCCATGCGATCATCAAAGCGAGCGCGCCAGCCCTCTCGCCGAGGACCTGGTACGGGATGCCCGCGTATGCCAAGGACGGCAAGGTCGTCTGCTTCTTCCAAAGCGCGCAGAAGTTCAAGACCAGGTACGCGACGTTCGGCTTCAACCACACGGCGAACCTCGACGAAGGCGCCATGTGGCCGGTCGCCTTCGCGCTGACGGAGTTGACCGCCGCCGACGAGGCAAGGATAGGCGCGCTCGTGAAGAAAGCGGTGAGCTGAGGACTGAGCCCCACTGATCCACGGCTCGGTGTCCGGGCGGGGCGGAGTGGTGCCGGTCGACCAGGGCGCGATCCGTGGCTCGCGGCGGAGCAACCCGGCGACGTACACCGGACTGCTCGACCCGATCCGCAAGGCGTTCGCGAAGGCCAACG